>JAFUWP010000229.1 GCA_017483405.1 Oscillospiraceae bacterium
GGCCGTGCGCCGAGGGGACAGCCGCCAGGCATCGCCGCCCATGCATTGCCGCATCTGCCGAGCAGTGCGCCGAGGAAGTAATAAGAGGCGCGCATTTTTTTAGCTTCGTCCTAAGGGACGTAATAGTCCGAGACTTTGCTGCATGAAATCCAGTAAGTATCGCCCTTATCACCGATAGGCCGGACATCTGCGCCGAGGCCTTTCAGGATTTTAAGGCAGATTTTGACATCACTGATGTCGGGAACATTTTCGATAATACAGGGGGCATCCAGCAGAAGGACTGCCGGCAGGATAGCGACTGCGGAATTTTTCGCACCGCTGACCCAGATGTCACCCTTCAGCGGATTTCCGCCGTTGATAACAAATTTCTCCATCTCCACGTTATTCTCTCCTCTGATGACGAGTGTTTCTTTTTTTATAGCACTCATGATTCCTGTTCATAATCCGCCGGATACCAGCGAATCTGACTGTTGTTGTAAGGTTCTGTTCTAACACTTTCCAGATACACAGATTTTTTAGGCTTATCATTGGAATTGGTTTCGGCCTGTGAAATCTGAAAGACGATGTCAAGGCCGTCAATGACCTGTCCGAAAACGGTATAGCCACCGTCAAGGAAAGGCGTACCGCCGTACTGTGTATAGAGTTCTTTTGCCTGCTGTGTAAAATAAATCTGGTTTTGCTGGGTCAATTCTTCCAGAAAGGCATTATCGACAGTCTGGCCTGTGACGATGTAGAACTGACTGCCGTCAGTTGCAGTCGAGCCTGCATTGGCATAAGCGAGCGCACCAGGCACATGGATAAGCTGATTGGAAACGCCGCCGTCAAACTCACCGCCCCAGCAGGATTCGCCGCCTGTGCCGTCACCTTTCGGGTCACCGCCCTGAATCATGAAATTCTGGATGACGCGATGAAAGATAAGTTCGTCATAATAGCCCTGATTGGCAAGTGTGGTGAAATTTTCGCAGGCTTCTGGGAGAAGTTCGGGAAACAGGCGGATTCTGATTTCACCGTAGTCCTTGACTTTCATCACGATGATGTCATCGCCCTCGGCAGGGACAGTATAATTCAGCACGGGAAGTTCCTGTAACTGAACATGTTTTTTGCCGCAGCCGGTCAGCGCGGAAATGAGTACAAGTAAGCTGACAGCGGCAGCAAGGAATCTGAATTTCATGATAGCAATGCTTCTTTCCGGAAATGATATTGATAGGGCGCACGAAACGCCGGATAAGAATATTATACAACATTCCAGAAAATTTGTAAAGTGAAAATACAAATTTCCTGTAAGTATTTAGGAATTTTAATAATAATCAGTGCCGGCGAAATGAAATACTTGTGAAAAAGTACATGTATGGGGATTAGTCTGTGACCGGCAGGGAAGTGAGTTCATTCAGGACAGCATCTTCCTGCGAATAGGAAGAAATTGTGACGGATAAGATTTTGATTTCTTCCAGAGGGGGTGTATAGCCTTGCTGGTTAGCATCTTCTGCGAGCGGAAGGGAAGTGATTTGCGAAATCACATCCAGACCGGAGTAAGCCTGTCCGAACACGGTAATCTGCTGAGAGAAGTTAGGGACACCGCCGAGGTTCAGGAAGGTATCGGCAAGGAGTTCACTGCCGGAGGCTTCACGGAACTGCGTGACAAATTCTTCGTCAGAGAAATCGACAGAATTCAGGAGCATGAACCGGCTGCCTGTATAGTATGTTTCGTTTTTAAAGAGGCGTTTGGAAAAGCTGGTATCTGTAGAAGTGGTCAGCGCACAGAGCGCACCGCGGAACGGCCAGAGATTCTGATGCAGTTCCTGCGGAACTTTTTCCTGATTCTCAAAAACGGGAGGTGTTTTGAGTGTTCCGGAGGAATCAGCACTTCCGGCGGCGAAGTAGACATTATTTTTCGCTTCAAAGATGCAGGTATCATTATACCAGCCTTTTTCGGCGAGGGAGATGAACTGCGAAACAGTATTCGGAGCGTACTCCGGATAGAGCACAGCACGGATTTCGCCGAGGGAAGTTTCAATGACGGCAGTGGGTGCGCCGTCAGGGATGTCCTGAATCTGGACTAATTCGAGGGTATCGGGGTCAATATAGTGATAGCCCTGCTGAGAAATCATGACAATGACATAGAACGCGATAAAGCTGAGGAGCGCGGCGGCGAGCAGGAAAATGCCCATAGTAGAGAGGGCTTTTCGTTTTTTGTCAGGTTGAGAATATCTTGCCATAGTGATTATAGTTTAGAGATTTCGACACCCTGACGGGTTTCCTTGACTGCATAGCCGAGTTTTTTGATTTCCTCGCGGAGTCTGTCCGCTTCGGTGAAATTTTTAGCTTTTCTGGCTTCGGCTCTCTGATTGACTAAATCGAGAACTTCCTGCGGAATGGCTTGTTCCTTGCGTTCGTAGAGCAGGCCGAGCACGGAGATTAATTCTTCAAAGAGGTCAGAACCTTTCTGGAGCTGTTCTCTGGAAGTATGGGAATCAGAAGACATGATATTCAGTTCACGGACGAGTTCAAAAACAGCTGTAAGAGCATCAGCAGTATTGAGGTCATCGGAAAGGGAATTAATAAAATCAGATTTTGCCTTTGCGAAAGCGGCTTCAGCCTGTTCGGAGACAACACCGGATGGCGCATTTTTGAGGGCATTTCTGAGGGTTTCTCTGCACTGATACAATCTGTCGAGAGATGCTTTGCAGGCGTTGAGAAGTTCGACAGTATAATTCATAGGGGCACGATACTGCGCCTGAATCATCAAATAGCGGATAACTTCATAGCCATAAGTTTCAGCAACATCTTTGGTTAAGAAGAAATTGCCTTCTGATTTGGACATTTTGCGATGGTCGACATTGATGTGACCGTTATGCATCCAGTAATTAGCGAAGGGCGCATCGTTAGCGGCCTCTGACTGGGCGATTTCATTTTCATGATGGGGGAAAATTAAATCATGACCGCCTGCATGAAGGTCGATAGTATCACCGAGGCAATATTTCGCCATGCAGGAGCATTCAATATGCCATCCTGGGCGGCCTGTCCCCCACGGGGAATCCCAGTGCTGTTCGGAAGGGTCGCAGCCTTTCCAGAGGGCGAAATCGAGAGGGTCTTGTTTGATTTCGTTGATTTCGACTCTTGCGCCGGCATTGAGGTCATCGAGGGACTGATTGGAGAGTTTGCCGTAAGAGATAAATTTTCTGGTTTTGTAGTAGACATCATTACCGGCCTGATAAGCATATCCCTTGTCGATGAGCATCTGAATGAAATCAATAATTTTTGGCATAAATTCAGAAACTCTGGGATGAACAGTAGCAGGGCGGACGTTAAGGCCTTCGGCATCGTTGCAGTAAGCGGCGATATATTTTTCAGCGCAGGCTTCAGGGGAGATGCCTTCTGCGCCGGCCTGACGGATGATTTTATCATTTACGTCAGTATAATTCTGCACAAAGGTGACTTCATAGCCCATATATTCTAGAAATCTGCGGAACACATCGAAGACACAGACGGGTCTTGCATTGCCGATATGGATATAGTTATACACGGTAGGGCCACAGACATACATACGAACCTTATTAGGTTCAATTGTTTTGAGTTCTTCTTTTTTGTTTGTGAGGGTATTGAATACCTGAATCATAAAAACCTGCCTCCTGAGAAAGAAAATAAATCTCCCCTGCATGTGAGGGGAGATGCATTAATAATATTATATCTAAAAAGCAGAAAAATGTCAAGAGGGGAAATTCATGTTTCTGCATCATCGTCAATAAATTCGAGGATGTCACCTGGCTGACAGCGGAGAGCCTTGCAGATAGCATTGAGGGTCGAAAAGCGGACAGCACTGACTTTTCCGGTTTTGAGTTTGGAGAGATTGACATTGGAAACGCCGACTTTATCGCTTAATTCATTGAGGCTGATTTTTCTGTCCGCCATGACGCGGTCAAGTCTTAGAATAATCATGATTTTTTCCTCCTGTAGATTATAATAATTCGTCAGATTCTTTCTGTAATTCTGCGCCGTAAGCGAAGACATTCACAAGCATGATGATGACAAGCACAAACATGCACATTGCAAAGACAGAGCCGTCAGCGATACCGCCGAGCACGGCAAACGGAATGAGAGAATAACCGAATTTTTTGATATTGGTGATAATTTCTTCTGTAAAGGGAGTTTCACAGATTTCGATAGATTTGGAGAGCTTGCAGGCAAAGAACAGGAATATCGCAGAAGTAACGGACAGCAGTAAACCGGAAACGATTTCAATTGCGAGTTCATTTTTGATATTCTGTGTATTGATTTCAGAGAGGTCAGAAGTCAGATGATAAGTGCCGGTATTTTCATTCACATCGACTTCATCCACTTTGAATGTGAGAACATCCTCAAAAATAACGCTGTCATCTTCCAGATTGATTTTAAGCTCATCATCATTGGAAACCATACCTAAGCCGCCGGCATCAGTCAGAAAGCCGTTTTTCAGCTGAACGGTAACAGAAGCATCTGCATTTCCGCTGAAAGTGATGAAATCCTGCGGAAGGGAAAGAACGCCGATTGTACCGATGAGGGCGAGCACCGCGCCGATGATGCTGAGAATCATGCCGATTTTGGTAATGATACGGCAGGCACGGCCGAACTTATTGATTCTTTCTACGTTAGCATTTGTGTTGTTCATAATAAAACCTCCATAAAATAAAGCTCGAAATTTTGGATTCGGGAGCAGTTCCCTTGTGATGGTTTTATTATAGCACGGGGATTAATATTTGTCAATAGATTTTTAATGATAATCGTTAAAAAATATATGTTTGCATAAAAAATCCGGAAGTTTTTTCTTCCGGATAGTGGAATTTTAACAATAAAAATTTAATGTTTATCGTTAAATAATTAATGTTAAGCCGGAAAGCATAACCGGATGCAAGTGCCTTTGCCTTCTTCGCTGTCGAGTTCAATTCTGGCATGATGGAGTGCCATACCGTGCTTGACGATGGAAAGGCCTAATCCTGTACCGCCGACTTCTTTGGAATGGCTTTTGTTAACGCGGTAGAAGCGTTCAAAGATGCGTTCTTTATCTTCTTCGGGGATGCCGATGCCGTTGTCTTCGATTCTCAGGACGGCAATATTTTCGGAGCGGTAGAGTGTGACCCGAACGAAACCGCCGTCACGGTTATACTTGATAGCATTATCACAGATATTATAGATAATTTCTTCGAGGATATGGGGCATCCCGATGATGTGGACAGATTCGCCCTGACAGGTAACGGAAATATGATGTTTTTCAGCATTGAGGGCAAGACGTTCGCAGACGCTCTTAGAGAGTTCAAGCAGATTGATAGATGCTCTGTCTTCATACATTTCAGTAACACCGTCTTCGAGTCTGGAGAGTTTGAGAATATCATTGACGAGGGTCATAAGACGCTGGGCTTCCTTGTAGATATTATCAGCAAAATGGGAAATATCTTTTTCCTGAACGTAACCATCCCGAAGGATTTCGGCGAAACCGGAAATGGAAGTAAGCGGTGTTTTGAGTTCATGGGAGACATTGGCAGTAAATTCGCGCCGGATGGCATCCTGTTTTTTATGTTCTTCCTGAAGTTGCTGAATCTGATGCTGAATCTGCTGATTCTGAGCGATAAGTCTCCGGATGAAAGGTTTCATTTCGTCATAGATATTTCTGTCATCGGGATTTTCTGGGTCGAGCTGATTGATAGGCTTCATGATTTTTTTGGAGCTTTCGGATGCGAGCACAACAGAGAGCAGGCTCATCAGCAGGACGATAAAAATCACGGGAGAGAGCATCGAGACGATTAACCGGAAGACAGTATCCTGATTCATAGAAACGCGGATGACCTGATAATTATCGAGTCTGACGGCATAATTGACCGTTTTTTTCAGAATAGAATCAGAATAGCGTTCACTTTCACCTTCGCCGTACTGAATAGCCTCCTGAAATTCTTCACGCTGGGAATGGTTTTCCATTTTGTCAGGATTCAGCTTGCTGTCAAAAAGAACCGTGCCGTCATAGTCGATGAGCGTGATTCTAGCTGTACCACTTTGGACAGAACAGAGAAATTCCCAGCCGTACTCATTGACGGCAGAGGAGAGAAGAATCGCTCTGTCATGCAGTTCAGCAACATTTCTCTGCATGAGATAAGTATTCATGACATAGAGAATCAGGCTGAAAGTCATAAGAAAGACAGTAATGCAGGCAAGAAAGATTCTTTTAGTAAGTTCATTCCGCATTCAGGGTATCTCCCGAAGATTCTTCAATTTTGTAGCCGATACCACGGATAGTTTTGATATAATTGCCGGCTTCGCCTAATTTCTGACGCAGGGTGCGGATATGAACATCAACAGTACGATTTTCGCCGTCAAAACTATAGCCCCAGACACTGTTGAGAAACTGCTCTCTTGTAAGGACGATGTCTTTATTTTTGAGCAGAAGGCAGAGCATCTCGAATTCCTTGAATGTCAGGAGGATGTCAGCACCATTGACCTGAACGATATGTTTTTCAGGGCTGACATAGAGAGCACCGAGCTGATAGGCCTGTACTTCGGGGGCAGAAGATTTCTGAGCGCGCCGAAGGAGTGCGCGGACTCTGGCGATTAGCTCCATCATGCCGAAAGGTTTCGGGAGGTAATCATCTGCGCCGGCATCGAGTCCGATAACTTTTTCATATTCGCTGGATTTAGCAGTCAGCATCATGACGGGGATATTCTGAGTTTCGGGTCTGGTGCGGAGTTTCCGGAGGATGGAAAGACCATCTTCTTCGGGTAGCATAATATCCAGAAGGATGAGTTCAGGGAGTTGTTTATCGAGAGCAGTCCAGAAAAGCGAAGGCTTGCCGAAGCCATCGGCAGGCATACCGGCACTGCTGAGGGTATAAGTCACAAGTTCGCGGATGCTGTTATCATCTTCAACAAAATAAATCATGATATAACTCCTCTGCAAGGGGTAAGAGCGTTTCTTTCCGGTTAGGTGTGCCGGAAATGACTGATTCCAGCAGTTCATTCAGAACAAAGCCGATTTGTTTTCCTTCCAGACCGATGGCGAGCAAATCATTTCCGGAGATGTCCAAATCCTTGGCACGACAGCAGAGATGCTGTTCTTTGCAGACTTTGAAGAAAGCTTCAGCCCTGTCGATTTTAGTACGTTCTTCGGGTTCGCCGTTTAATTTGGAGATTCTGTCGGCATCGAGGACTTGAATCAGGAGAGCAAATTCATCGTAATCGAGGACGGAGAGGACTTTTCTGACGGCAGTGAGGGTTTTAGGAGTTTCTCTGTGATAGGCAATCAGTTTGCAGATTAATTTTCTGGTATAATTATCGGCTTTAAGGCGGAGCAGAATTTTATCAGCAGTTTCTGCGCTTTTCAGGGCATGACCGCGGAAATGACCGCCTTTGGCATCCATAGTGAAACACTGCGGTTTGGCGATGTCATGAAAGAGCATAGTCAGCCGGAGGGTGAGATTTTTAGGAGAATTGCCGACAGTACGTGCGATATGTTCCCAGACGGTGAAATCATGCCAGTGTGTATGCTGTGTGAATTCGATACAGGGAAGGATTTCGGGAATTCTGACGGCGAGTATTTCGGGATAGCGAAGCAGAATATCTGTAATATAGTCACCCATGAGCATAGCCCGCAGTTCAGAGAAGATTCTTTCCGCGGAGATATGTCTGAGCTGAAAGGCAGACGCTCTCATAGCGGAATCGGTAAGCAAATCGGGCTGAAAGCCGAATCTTGCACAGAACCGCATACCGCGGAGGATTCTGAGAGCATCCTCACGGAAACGAGCGGAAGGAACACCGACACAGCGGAGGATTTTATTCTGTAAGTCCTGTACGCCGCCGAACGGGTCAACGAGCTGATGATTTCGGGCATCCCATGCCATCGCATTGCAGGTGAAATCGCGTCTTGCAAGGTCATCGAAGATAGAATCTGCAAAGAGGACAGTACTGGGATGGCGGTAATCAGTATAATCCGTTTCGGTTCGGAAGGTAGTAATTTCGGCGAATCCGCCGGCATATTTCACGCCGACTGTACCGAAGGCGCGGCCGTATTCGGAGCAGTTTTCTTTTCCGAAAATCTGCATGATTTGTTCGGGAGTGGCATTTGTAGTGATGTCATAATCATGGGGAGTAAGGCCGAGAAAAGCATCACGGATGCATCCGCCGACAACGAAAGCCTGAAACTGATTATCATAAAGCTGATTGCACATAGTCTGGACAGAATCGGGGAGCTGAAAAGTCATAGAAACGGAAAACCTCCTTTCCGGAGTTATGATTTTTGAGGGATTAAATCAATGCAGACAAATTCGGGAGGATTATTGAGCCGGAATTTTCCGATTCCGGCGGATACGTTCATAAAGCAGTTTTCGTGCTGATAGATGCCTTTTGTATATTTTGGGAAGAAACGGCGTTCAGGGGAGAGCATACCGACACCGCAGGGGATTCTGATGATACCGCCATGAACGTGGCCGGAGAGGACAACATCCGCACCCCATTGTGCGTATGCCTCGAAGCCCATAGGCGAATGGGCAAGCAGTACGCAGGGATGAGCAGGACAAGTCCCAATACAGGAAGAAATCATATCAGGGGTAATTTCATCCAGAGCCAGATAAGAGCCGTTCTGATTTTTATAGACAGACTGAGGGAGAGTCAGGCCGGTGAATAAAATTTCCTGAATCATAACGGAAGAATTATCGAGCACGAGGATGCCGGCTTTGCGACATTTCCGGAGCATATCTGCGAGAACGGAATCGGGCAGGTCTTTTTCGTGATTGCCGAGGGAATAAGCGACAGGGGCAATCTGTTTGAGACGGGAGAGCAGGTCGAGAGCATCGGAGATGCTGGTTTCGCCGATTTTTCGGGAAACGAGGTCGCCTGTCACGGCGATGATGCCGTTATGCTGAGAGAGCGGAGAATAGAAATCGGCTTTCCGGAGAAGTTCGGAGATAATCTGCTGATTTTTCTCATGGGTAGTATGGATACTGAAATGAACGTCCGAGATATGCAGAATTCTGAATGATGATTTGACATCATTCAGAACAATGCATTCCTGTCTGTCGGTCATATAGTGACTTCCTCATTGCTGTCCGAGCTGAATTCTTCTTGTTTCGGGGAACTTTCACCGGATTCGGAATCGGGTTCGGGGTCTTCGGGGGATTCATGTTCGGCGCGTGTGAAGGTAACGACAGTATTTCCGTCAGAGACTTTCATAACTTTGACACCCTTGGAGATTCTGCCGCACATACGGATTTCAGAGGCCGGAACGCGGATGATGATACCTTCTGTAGAAATCAGGATAATATCATCATCATCATCAACGACTTTGATGCCGCAGACGGGGTTTCCGGTTTCCTTGACGGGATAATTCCGGATGCCGAAGCCGCCTCTGCCCTGAAGGCGGTATTCTTCGAGGGGAGTACGCTTGCCGAATCCCTGTTCGGAGACAGTGAGGACACTTGCGCCTTCGCGGACTCTTGCGAGGGAGATAACCTCATCACCGTCACGGAGGGCGATGCCTTTGACACCGTGAGAATTTCTGCCCATAGAGCGGACTTGATTTTCTTCCATGCGGAGAGCCTGCCCCATTCTGGTAGCGATGACGAGCTGATTAGAGCCGTCAGTCATGCGAACGCCGGCGATTTCGTCACCTTCATCGAGGAGAGTAGCAATAAGGCCTTTTTTGTGGATATTACGGAACGCATTGAGGGGAGTACGCTTGATGCGGCCGAATTTGGTAATCATGGTAACGAACTTATCATCATCGAAATCCTTAGTGCGGAGCATCGCGGAAATGCGTTCGCCGTCCTGAAGCTGGAGGAGGTTGGCGAAGTGGAATCCTCTGGAAGCTTTCGAGCCGTCAGGGATTTCATAGCATTTGAGCTTATGCATATAGCCCTTATTGGTGATGAATAAGATATTATCATGAGTAGAGCAGATAAACATTTCGGAGACGAAATCTTCTTCGCGCTGTTTCATGCCGGTAACACCGCGGCCGCCGCGTTTCTGAGTTTTATAAGTTTCGAGTGCCATGCGTTTGATATAGCCGTTATTGGTATAAGTGACAACGCAGTCTTCGACCTGAATGAGGGATTCAATATCGACTTCACCGCTGACGGAAGTGATTTCCGTCCGGCGGTCATCGCTGAATTTTCTTCTGATTTCTTCGAGTTCGTCAGAGATAATCTGATAGACTTTCTGTTTATCGGCGAGAGTATCTTCATATTCGGAGATTTTACCGCAAAGGGCGAATAATTCATCTGTAATTTTCTGACGTTCGAGGCCGGTGAGCGCACCGAGGCGCATCTGCACGATAGCATCAGCCTGTTCATCGGAGAGGCCGACAGCATGAGGGAGATGCAGTCCGGAAAGGTCATATTGTGCTCTTGTAAGGAGTTCGAGCATATCGACATCTTTGAAGCGGTCGATTAATTTTTCCTTACCTTCGGCGATGCTTGCAGAGCCGCGCAGAATGGCGATAACTTCGTCAATATAATCGGCGGCGAGCATGAAGCCCTGTAAGAGATGCGCGCGTTTGAGGGCTTTATCGAGGTCAAACTGAACGCGTCTTGTGATAACTTCTACTTGGAATTCGAGATACTGTTCAAGAATTTCCTTGAGAGAGAGGACTTTCGGAACGCCTTTGGAGAGGACGAGCATATTCACGCCGCAGGTATCCTGAAGCTGGGTATAAGAGAACAGCTTATTGAGGACGACATCAGCGACAGCATCCTTGCGGAGTCCGATGACGATACGCATACCATCACGGCCGGATTCATCGCGGACGAAGGTTGCGCCGTCAACGCGCTTGTCTTTGATTAATTCAGCGATATGCTCAACAAGACGGGCTTTATTGACCATATAGGGGATTTCGTGGACGATAATATGCTGTCTGCCCTTGATTTCTTCGTAAGAAGTTTTGGCGCGGACGATGAGTTTGCCCTTGCCGGTAGCGTAAGCGGCACGGATGCCGGCTTTGCCCATGATGATACCGCCGGTCGGGAAGTCAGGGCCTTTGATACATTCCATAAGGTCATCAAGAGTGCAGTCAGGGTCTTTGATTAAGAGATTCAGACCGTCAATGACTTCTCCGAGGTTATGGGTGGGGATATTGGTAGCCATACCGACAGCGATGCCGACAGAGCCGTTAACGAGGACATTCGGGAAACGGGACGGCAGAACGGTAGGTTCTTTCAGGCGGTCATCATAGTTTGTGCCGAAATCGACAGTATTTTTCTGGATGTCAGTGACCATTTCGACAGAGAGCTTAGACATTTTGGCTTCTGTATAACGGTAAGCGGCCGGCGGGTCGCCATCGACTGAACCGAAGTTGCCGTGACCGTCAACAAGAGGGTATCTCAGGGAGAAATCCTGCGCGAGTCTGACGAGAGCATCATAGACAGAGGCATCACCATGCGGATGATACCGGCCGAGTACTGAACCGACAGTATCGGCACATTTTCTGTAAGGCTGGTCAGGGGTCAGGCCATTTTCATGAAGGGTATAGATAATTCTTCTGTGGACGGGTTTCAGGCCGTCACGGACATCAGGGAGCGCACGGGAGATGATAACGGACATTGCATAAGCAAGGAACGAATCATGCATTTCGTCAGCCACATCAATAGGGATAACTTTCTGCTGAGGGGCTTGTTCCTGTAGCTCCTGATTCTGATTTTGTTCTGTATTCAAAATGCAGTTCACCTCAAATCAAAAAAATTGGAATTATATGTTCTGCTGAAAAGTTTTGTCGAGTCTCTGGGAGATGTGAACTCTCATGATTTCGAGTTCTTCTTCGGAGAAGGCAGATTTCGGCAGAACATAGAACATAGTTTTTGTCTGATATATCATGAAAAAATCCGGATATTCAGTAATATGCAGATTTTTGTTATAATAGATTCTTGTGCCGGAGAAATTATCTTCGGGAGTATCATCGAACAGATTATCGGTATCGGAATCTTGGCCGGAAGTATCTTCGGGGGGGAGGATAGTACCGATTTCGAGATATTCGGGATAGATGCGGATTCTGTAGTTATCCTGTTCGATTTCCTTGACGGCGAGCATCAGATTTCTGCGGATTTTGCGCGGATTGTACCACTGAAAGCCGATGAGCACGGCACAGACGAGGATAATCATGCAGTACATAGGTCTTTGAGAGTCTGTACCGTTTGCGACAAAGTAGGCATAAATGCCGATGATGACGGCGAGCAGGGTCATAGTGAGATATGATTTCGGATAGACGAATTTTTTCTGAAACGCCGTAAAAGAAGATTTAAACAATGCAAAGGGAATCTGATAGGATTTTTCGAGTAAAAGACCGGAATCGTTCAAGAATCCACCTCCTGACGAGTTTTCAACATTTGTGGAATGAAAAGTTGAAAACTGAAATAATTAGTTTCGGATAAAGCTGAAATCAAAAACGAAAGTTTTTCTGGATGTTTTTAATGCATAGCTTGTTTTTTATTGGAATTATTCCCATAGTATTGATGAAATTCTCCCAGTATAAATGATTCAAGCGGTGGTGGCGTGATGCCTTTTTTTCTGGCTTCTGCACGCATTTCCAAGATTTCATTAATTTCTTTTTCAGTCCAGCTTAATTCCTTCATTTTTTCCGTAAATTCATGTTCAGTCATCATCATGATTGGTTTAAATATCCAGATTATGGACAGTACGGGCATATTTTTCGATATAGTCTTTTCTGGGGAGGACTTTATCGCCCATGAGGATAGTGATAATTTCGTCAGCTTTGACGGCATCTTCCATGCTGACTTGGAGGATAGTACGGGTTTCGGGGTTCATGGTAGTTTCCCAGAGCTGTTCGCTGTCCATTTCGCCGAGGCCTTTATAACGCTGAACGGCGACTTTGGAAGAATTGCCGTTTGCATCAGCGAGTTCAGCGATATACTTATCACGTTCAGCATCGCTGAAAGCGTAGTAGACTTTTTTTCCTCTTGCAACGCGGTAGAGCGGAGGCTGGGCGATATAGATATTGCCGTTCTCGATGAGGGGGCGCATATAGCGGAAGAAGAAAGTCAAAAGCAGAGTTCTGATATGACAGCCGTCAACATCGGCATCGGCCATGATGATAACTTTGTCATATCTGAGCTTTTCAAGATTGAAATCTTCGCCGATGCCAGTGCCGAGAGCTGTCACGACAGGCATGAGCTTATCATTGCCGTAAACTCTGTCGATACGGGCTTTTTCGACATTGAGCATTTTTCCCCAGAGAGGGAGAATAGCCTGATATTTTCTGTCGCGGCCGCCTTTGGCAGAACCGCCGGCGGAATCGCCTTCGACAATATAGATTTCAGTATTAGCGACACCATGTTCAGAGCAGTCCGCGAGCTTGCCAGGGAGGGATGCGCTTTCCATAGCCGTTTTGCGGCGTGCGGTTTCTCTGGCAGCTTTAGCGGCTTCACGGGCGCGGCGCGCGGCGAGACATTTATCTAAAATTTCTTTAGCGACAGCAGGATTCATCTCGAAATAGTTCATCAGTTTTTCCTGCACTAATTTCTCGATAAAGGGCTTGACTTCGGGACTGTTTAATCTTCCTTTAGTCTGGCCTTCAAATTCGCGTTCAGTAATTTTAACAGAAACGATAGCAGTTAAGCCTTCTCTGGTATCATCGCCGGCGAGTTTATCATTTTCCTTGAGGAATCCAAACTGTTTTCCGTAATCGTTAAGGACTTTAGCGACAGCATTTTTAAAGCCGATTTCGTGCGTACCGCCGTCTTTGGTGTGGATATTATTGGCGAAAGAGAGGATTAAATTATTATAGCTGTCATTGTACTGCATGGCGATTTCAGCGAAAGAAGAATCCTGTTCGCCGGAGAAATAAATAATATCACCGATAGTTTCATAGCCTTTTGTTCTGTGGATATGTTCCACGAACTGCCGGATACCGCCTTCATAGTGAAGGATTTTCTCCTGAATTTCGTCCGGATTTCTGGTATCGGAGATATGGATTCTGAGTCCGGCATTAAGGAAAGCCTGTTCTCTCATGCGTTTGAGGAGAGTTTCATAATCATAGTCAAGGGTTTCAAAGATTTCGGAATCGGCTTTGAACATGACAGAAGTACCGGTTTTTTTAGTTTGTCCAATTACTTTGAGGGGGTCAGAATACTTGCCTCGTTCAAAACGCTGAAAATGGATATTTGTCCCGTCATAGACAGTTAATTCGAGCCATTCAGAGAGGGCATTGACGACAGATGCGCCGACACCATGAAGGCCGCCGGAAACCTTATAGCCGCCGCCGCCGAACTTGCCGCCGGCATGGAGGACGGTATAAACGATAGTAGCGGCAGAGATGCCTTCTGTGGGGTGGATGCCGGTCGGAATGCCTCGTCCGTTATCGGTAATCCGGATAACATTATCCGGAAGGATTTCGACAGTAATTTCGGTACAGAATCCGGCGAGGGCTTCATCAATGGCATTATCGACAATTTCGTAAACGAGATGATGCAGGCCGTCAATGCTGGTAGAGCCGATATACATGGCAGGGACTTGGCGGACAGGTTCTAATCCTTCGAGGACTTGAATCTGTTCCGCGCCGTATTCCTGACCGGATTGTTCTTGTAAATTTTCGTTACTCATGATAATAATTCACACTCCGTTTCTGCTGACAGAAGTATCAGCGAAGGGGGATTGGCGGTGTTTTTCCACAAAGTTTTCAACTTTTCAACACTGCGAAATAATCCCGATATATCAAAAATAAAATGATATTTCAAAAATGATTCAACAAGTTTTCAACATAGTTTTCAACAGTGCCGTGGAAAACTTGTTGATAAATTATTTTTATAATTCGGTTAAGTTTCCGTTCTGCATCCGGAAGATTTTTCCGGTTTGTTCGAGCCGTAGGGAGGATGCATGACAGAGGGTGATAAAAACCTGCATATCCGAAACGGTATCGTAAAGAAATTTCTGTCTGCGTTCATCGGGTTCGCCCATGACATCATCAAGAAGGACGACAGGAGAGCGGTGTAATTTCTGGTTATACAGGTGAGCCTGCGCGAGTTTGAGCACAAGGGCAGTACTTTTTTTCTGACCCTGCGAGCCGAACTGCTGAACGGGCTTTCCGTTGATGGAAAGGAGTAATTCATCGCGCTGGATGCCTTTTTGCGTATAGCCGAGCCGTAAGTCCTCATCGAGATGTTCGGCGAGCATTTTCTGATACTGTTCGGCCAGCATCGCGATAGATGCCCCTGAGAGGCTCTCTGCTGGGCCGAGGCCGCTCCGATAGGAAATATGCAGGGTTTCTCTGCCGCCCGTGATAACGCCGTACAGACGCTCGCAGAGGGGTGCAAGGGAATTGACATACTCCGCGCGCATGAGAGTGAGGTACGCGCCCTCCTGAGCGAGCTGGTTATCCCAGAGCAGAACATCCTGTTTTCTGATTTTGTGTTTGAGAACTTTGTGGATGCCTGCATTTCTCTGAGCAAGAAGGAGATTCACGCGGCTGACATGCTGAACGCGGCTGGGATGGAGCTGACAGGCGCACATATCCATGAAGGAACGTCGCTTATCGGGTGTACCGGTGATTAAATCCATATCGGCAGGAGAAAAGGCAACACAGTGGAATGTTTCAAACAGGGATGCGATTTTCTGATTTTCCACGCCGTTGATGAGAATCTGTTTTTTTTTCTGCTGACTGCGTTCGAGGGTATAGAGAATCTGCTGATTTCTCTGACCATCGAAGAAATGCATCTGACAGCGGAAGAAATCGGCATCGAAACCGAGATAGTGACGTTCTTTCACGCCGTGGAAGTTTTTGCATCCGGTCATGAGCCATACGGCATCTAAGAGATTCGTTTTTCCCTGTGCGTTATCGCCGATGATGAGATTTAATTTTTCATCGGGCTGAAAAAGCACCTGTCTGAGATTGCGGAAACCATCGGCAGAAAATTCTGTAATATGCATATAGCGATTAAGATTCAGATTCTACCTTGACGGTGAACTTATCCACGGAGACGGTATCACCAGAGCGGATTTTTTTTCCGCGCATGGTGCAGACTTCGCCGTTGACCTTGACAGCACCCTGCTGAACGAGTTCCTTAGCGAAACCGCCGGTATCGCAGAGGCCGGCGAATTTAAGCAGGGAATCGAGCTTAATGAATTCAGTACGGATTCTGACAGTTGATGTTTCAGATTTCTGAGCCATTCTAAAAAATCCTTTCTTATGAGATTTCCACAGAGTTTTTGACAGCTGTGGAATATTGCATTTTTACTCCTGATGAAAATCAGGTTTTCCACAAGGTTTTTGACACCTGCGGAATGTTGCATTTTTACTCCTGATGAAAATCAGGTTTTCCGCAAAGTTTTTGACACCTGTGGAATGTTGCATTTTTACTCCTGATGAAAATCAGGTTTTCCGCAAAGTTTTTGACACCTGCGGAATGTTGCATTTTTACTCCTGATGA
>JAFUWP010000014.1 GCA_017483405.1 Oscillospiraceae bacterium
ATCTCGACCCTGATGCAAGAGGTGTATTTTTCGGATTATCGGCGATGCATACCAAGAGAGATATGCTCCGTGCCGTGATGGAAGGTGTTACGTATTCACTGAGGGACTGCATGGAAGTTCTGCGCGAGATGGGCGTTTCCGTCAATGATATGATGGCCTGCGGCGGCGGCGGTTCTTCTCCTGTATGGAGACAGATGCTTGCTGATTTGTATACCTGTCCCGTCAAGACGGTGGATTCCAAAGAAGGGCCTGCTTTAGGTGTAGCGATTCTGGCGGCTGTTGGTGCTGGAATGTATTCGAGCGTTCCGGAGGCCTGTGATGCGATTATTCACACTGCAAATTCACAAGAGCCGATTGCTGAAAATATTCCGGAATATGAAAAATATTATCAGCTTTACAGAAACATCTATCCGGCACTGAAAGAACAGTTCAAGGCATTATCCGCTTTATAATGGAATTGCAGGAGAAAAAGAAACCGTTTTCCGGCAGTATTCTGAAACTGATTGCTGTCATCACCATGCTGATTGACCATTCACATGTAATACTGGAAAAATATCCGTTTTTTAAAGAGATATTTTTTGAAACAAAACCGGCATATCAGCTTTCATGGTACATGATATGCCGGACAGTCGGCAGAATCGCATTCCCGATTTATGCCTTTCTGCTGACCGAAGGTTTTATGCATACACATGACCGGAAGAAATATGCGCTGAATCTGTTTATCTTCGCGCTGATTTCCGAAATTCCGTGGAATCTGCTCCACGGCGGAACATGGTTCTATGAAACGCAGAATGTATTTTTCACGTTATTTCTGGGACTGCTCTGCATGATAACTTATGAGACATATCGGGAAGATATCGGAAAACAATTATGTTTTCTGCTGATAATCGCCGTAATTGCGATGCTCCTGAATGCCGATTACGGTCTGAAAGGAGTCGGCTTTATCTTTGCGATGTATCTGCTCAGGGAAAAGAAAATTCCGCAGATGTTTGTTTCAGGGGCATTTCTGTCGGGAAATATCTATTTCACGCTGGGTGTGATGAGTGCCTTTATTCCCATCAATCTGTATAATCAGGAACGGGGCTTTATCCGAGGAAAGTTCTGGAAATATGCATTTTATGCGTTTTATCCCGTACACATGCTGATTTTGTATCTTATCAAGAAAAACATGTAATTTTCAGAAAGGATGTGTTCAGAATGAAAGAAGAAATTTTTGAATCTCATGAAGCACTCGCCGAACTCGTCAGAAAAAGAAAACAGCGAAAAAGAATTCTCGCTTTTGTTCTGGCAGTAACGATGCTTGTCACCTTTGCGATTCCCATCAGTATGATGATTCCAGTGCAGAATCCTGCATCAGTGACGGATACCGATGACGGCATGAAAGCACCTCTTTATTCCGCTGATGCGGAAATATAACTTTTCAGAATCCTGCGGAATTCCGCAGGATTCAACATTTTGCTACAAATTATGCACTTTTTAAATCTGAAATAATCCAATCTGTTGAATTTCTGAATAGCCGTTGCATTTGATTTTTTTGTGTGTTATAATAAAAATCAGAAAGATATGAAAAAGAAAGGGTGCAAGATTGATGAAAAATACAAAACAGTTTGCGGTACTGCTGTCGGCTTTGATGCTCGCATCAGCCATGACGGCATGTAATGAAACCACTTCTGCTGAAAATACGCAGGAAACGGCCGAAGCCGTTACCGAAGAAATCGCCGAAACAGAAGCTCCTGTCAAGACCGAAACACCGGCGGAAGATATGCTCCGCATCGCACAGCAGGGGATGTTTTCTTCCGGAGGAATTGTCACGAGCGCAGTCGCAGGCGATTATGACCCTCAGCAGAGCTGGAAGGACAAAACCAGAGCCGGAAATACTGCACATGTTGACCATGCCAATGTATTCTATCAGATTCCAGCCGAAGATAACGGCAATCCGATAGTATATCTGCATGGCTATCGGCAGTCGCGGATGTGCTGGATGACCACTCCTGACGGCAGAGATGGCTTTTCCACGCTGTTCATGAAGAACGGTCACAGTGCGTTCTTAGTTGACCAGCCTCGGAGAGGCGAAGCAGGCGCGACTACTGAAATTTCCGAAGATACTGACCTCGATATGTGGTATGGCGACCTCAGAAAATATGATGAAGAATCAGAAGAATATTATTATGAGGATGATTTGGAATATCCCGAAACAGCAACCAAATATCAGCCGGCAGACCAAGCATGGTACACCTATTACAGAATCGGCGAAACCGAAGGCAAGACGAATCCGAAATCGCAGTTTCCGGAGGATAATGATTCTCTGAATCAGTTCTTGCGTCAGGCGACTCCGAACACCGGAAATTATGACAGGGTTGTGATTTCCAAAGCACTGGGCGAAGTCATGAGCGATGTCAGGGAGATGACCGGAAATAAAGCCATCTTTATGGCACACGGCGAAGGCTGTTCCGTAGCGTGGGATTTATCAGTTGAAAATCTTTCGGCAGTTGTGGCGATTGAACCCATCAGCGTACCGAGCACCAGTTCGGTACAGTATCAGAAATTAATTGAAGCGAATATTCCGATTGTGATTTATTTCGGTGATTATATCGAAGACGGCGATTCGGAACTGACTTCTACGGAATACTGGCAGGAAGTGCATGAGAAAGTCACTGCCTTTGCGGAGCAGTATCGGGAAGACGGCGGAGACTGTACTGTCGTTGACCTTCCGGAAGAAGGCATCATGGGGAATTCGCATTTCATGTTTCAGGAGAAAAACAATCAGGAAATTGCAGATTTAATTGAAAAATGGCTCGGCGAACACGGCCTGAACTAAAAAAAGCCCTGACTTCTGGTTTCAGAAGTCAGGTTTTTTGCTTTTCTTACTTATTCAGTACTCTCTTGACGGTTGCGATGATGTTTTCGCTGGAAAGTCCGAATTCTTTCAGCAGGTCAACCGCAGGGCCGGAATGGCCGAATTCATCATTGACACCGATTTTCGTCACCGGAACAGGACAGCATTCTGTTACGCAGTCAGCGACAGCACTGCCCAGACCGCCGATGATGCTGTGTTCTTCGACAGTCACAATTCTGCTGGTTTCCTTAGCGGCCTTACAGATAAGTTCCTTATCGAGCGGCTTGATGGTGTGGATATTAATCACTCTTGCGGAGATGCCTTCTGCTTTGAGTGCATCAGCCGCATTGACAGCTTCGCCGACCATCAGACCAGTCGCAACGATGGTGATTTCATCCTTATCGGATTCTCTGAGCGTGATACCCTTGCCGAGTTCAAATTTGTAAGTGGCAGGGTCATTCAGCACCGGAGCGGCTAATCTGCCGAATCGCATATAAACAGGGCCTTCGTGAAGGATGGCGGCTTCGACAGCGGCTTTAGCTTCGACATCATCACTCGGAACGATGACAGTCATTTCCGGAATTGTGCGCATCAGGGCAATATCTTCATTGCACTGATGAGTTGCACCATCTTCGCCGACAGAGATGCCGGCATGAGTTGCGCCGATTTTCACATTCAGATGCGGATAACCGACAGAGTTTCTGACAATTTCATAAGCGCGTCCGGCGGCGAACATCGCGAATGTGCTCGCGAACGGAATCATTCCGGATGCCGCTAATCCGGCGGCAACGCCCATCATGTTAGCTTCGGCGATACCGCAGTCAAAGAATCTGTCCGGATATGCCTTCTTGAAGATGCCTGTTTTGGTAGCGGCGGCAAGGTCAGCATCGAGAACGACCAGTTTCGGATATTTTTCTGCTAAATCTCTCAGAGCTTCGCCGTAGCTTTCTCTGGTAGCCTTTTTGATTACATCAGCCATATACTTACGCCTCCAGTTCTGCCAGAGCTGATTTCAGCTCATTCATAGCCTGTTCGTACTGTTCTGCATTCGGAGCAGAGCCGTGCCATGATACCTGATTTTCCATGAAGGAAACGCCCTTACCCTTGACACTTTTCTGAATGATAGCGACAGGCTTTCCGGTGATGGTTTCGGCTTCTTGGAAAGCGGCATCAATCTTGTCGAAATCATGAGCATCATCGACAACAATCACATGCCAGCCGAACGCGCGGAATTTTTCGTCAATCGGTTCAGGAGAGCAGACTTCTGTAATTTTGCCGTCAATCTGGAGACCATTGTTATCGACAATGGCGGTGAGGTTATCCAGCTTGTAATGTGCCGCGAACATAGCGGCTTCCCATACTTGACCTTCTTCGATTTCGCCGTCACCTAAGATGGTATATACATGATAATCTTTCTTGTTGATTTTTCCGGCGAGAGCCATACCGCAGGCCGCGGAAATACCCTGACCTAAAGAACCGCTGGACATATCCACACCAGGGATGTGAATGCAGGGATGTCCCTGCAACAGTGCGCCGATATGACGGAGAGACTCTAATTCTTTCTTATCGAAATAGCCTTTTTCAGCCAGAACGGCATATAATGCCGGAGCAGTATGACCTTTCGAGAGCACCAGTCTGTCACGGTTATCATCATCAGGATTCTGGGCATTGACATTCATCTTGTTATAATACAGATAAGTCAATAAATCAGCAATCGAGAGAGAACCGCCAGGATGACCGGATTTTGCATGGAATGTTCCTGTCAGAACACCCATGCGGACATTGACAGCCGTTTTCATGAGCTGTTTTTTCAGTGTTTCGTCCATGAGTAAACCTCCAATTTATAATTTAACAGTCAGTGCTGTTATTTCATAATTTATCAATATTGAAAATATCATCATTCAATTCAGGCTCCCACTTTGCCGTAAACCATTTTTCATGCATCCGGAAGATAGCTTCCAGAGGCAGAGTTGAGCCTGGATGACCGCCGTCCGGAACAAGCTCGCAGTTTTCCTTTCCGAGCATGGCGATAATATAATTATGCGTGTCCAGAACATCATCATTCAGCCCGATAACGGCATGAGTAAGGCCGGCATAATAGGAATTCATGAATTCAAAATTTCTGGTATAGCGCAGATATTCGGCCAGAAATCCCTTATCTGTCACGCCTGCTTTCGCAAAAAAGATATGCGGTGTAATGCAGGGATTAATCAGCACAGCCGGACAGCCTTTCATATTGCTGACTGCCTGTGCGAAATATCCGCCCATACTGCTCCCGACAACCGCTTCACAGTGTTCGGATTTGTATAATTCTGTCAGTCTGGCTATCAAGTCTCTGGGAGATTCATGATCATAGTCAATCTGAGGGGAAATCACTTCATAACCGCAGGCTTTCAGTGCATAGCAGGCAGAATTTTCTGCTGCTGCATGATAGCCGTGAAGATTCAGGATTTTCATCATATCACCTCTTGATTCAGAATTTTAGCGATTAATTCCGAAATTGCGCCTTCTTCGCAGGTTCTGGAAAGCACTAAATCTGATATGGCCTTTACAGATTCCGCGGCATTGGCCGGACATACTGCCAAATCAGCCGCTTTGAGCAGTTCAATATCGTTATCATAATCGCCGAACCCGATGAATTTGAAATCTTTCATAGGCGGAAGTTTCCGGTATTCATCCAGAGCCGAGCCTTTGGAATTCCCGACAGGGAGCATTTCATAGAATTTCAGTTCCGAACGGGTGAAATCGACATTCTGAAAATGCTTGTCCGCGATATATTTCATAAAAGCCGGCATATCATCCGGAGACATCGCAAACAGCACTTTCAGCCATGTACCCTGAACTTCTTCGACAGTGCCGTATTTCGGAATCACACCGCAGACCTGAACATGCTGTTTTTCATATTCGGTATTATTGATAACCCATGTATCCTCGGCGCAGAGCACTTCAACACCGACATGAGGATTTTCTTTCAGGATTTCGGCAGTCATGGCTTTGGCATCTTCCGGAAGTGCCTGCAAAATCTTTCGTTCTCCGGAACGCGGATGGTAAATCATACCGCCGTTGAAGACAATCGCCGGACTTTCGAGTTTCAGTGCATCCATATACTGCTGAGAGGCCTGTATCGTCCGGCCTGTTGCAATCGTGAATCTGTAATTTTCATCAGAGATAAAATTCCAGATATTCTGACAGTCTTCCGGACGCGGAATCTTACTTGACGGGAGCAGTGTGCCGTCTAAATCCGAAACGATACAGATTTTTTGATTTGATTTTATCATAAACTCACATCTTTTCAAATTTGTTTAGTAATTTCTGAAAATATTCAGGAGCAGGACGTTCAAATTCGAGATACGCGCCTGTCCGCGGATGGATAAAGCCGATTTTCCGCGCGTGAAGGCATTGCCCCTGCACTCCCTTGACGGCTTTTCCATAGACATCATCGCCATAGACTGGATGCCCGATATAAGCAAGATGCACTCTAATCTGATGGGTTCTTCCGGTTTCGAGGATTAATTTCAGATGCGCAAAACCGCCGTATTGCTTTAACACTTCGTAATGCGTGACAGCATCTTTGGAATTTTTATCCGTCACACACATTTTTTTCCGGTCGGCGGTGCTTCTGCCGATGGGTGCATGAATCGTTCCGGCCGAATCCGGAAAGCTCCCGACAGCAATCGCTTCATATTCTCTGGTAAAACTATGTTCTTTAATCTGTTCGGCAAGCCCCTGATGCGCCATATCATTTTTCGCGACAATCAGCAGACCGCTGGTATTTTTATCAATCCGATGGACGATTCCAGGGCGGATGACTCCGTTGATGCCGGATAAACTATCCTTACAGTGGAATAATAACGCATTCACGAGGGTTTCATCATAATTTCCGGCGGCCGGATGGACAACCATACCTTTCGGCTTGTTGACAACAAGTAAATCATCATCTTCATAGACAATATCCAGCGGAATGTCCTGCGGAACGACTTCGATTTCTTCCGGCGGAGGAATCAGAACTTCGATATTCGCACCGGATTTCGGCCGGAAATTTTTCGGAATCGGCTTGCCGTCTGCGGTGACGTTTCCGGTGGCGATAAGCCCCTGCACGGCGCATCTTGTCAGGCCGATGTCAAGGCTTGCTATCCACTTGTCGAGCCGTGAACCTTCGGCATCGGCCGGAAAAATCAATTCATGTCTTGTCATGTTCCGGATTCTCCTGTTTTTTAGTTTTGTCCTCCGAGAAGAACAGAATATAAATCATCAGCAGAGCCGTCCCGATACATACGAAACAATCTGCAAAGTTAAAAATCGCGAAATGAAATAATTTCAAGTCGAGATAATCGACAACCGCACCTCCGCGGAAGATTCTGTCAATCATATTCCCGACTGCGCCGCCGAGAATCATGACTAAGCTCCAGAACAGGAGTTTATGTTTTTTTCCGTGATGAATCAGCACGTAGGTACATGCCCCGATGCCGATTGCCGTGACAATCAGCAGAAAGACCGTCTGTCCGGCAAAACTGCTGAATGCCGAGCCGGTATTTTCGATATAATGCAGATGCATAATATCCAGACTGCCGATTTTCAGGAAATCCTTTTCCTGATACAGTTCAAAATTCTGCACAATCCAGTATTTGATAAGCTGGTCAGCTCCGGCGATTGCCAGAATGACAAGCAGTGCCAATATCAGCAAAACGATTTCCCCTTTCTGATAAGTTTGTTAAAGTGCATCTATGTCTCTATGAATTATAATTTCGGTAAGTTTCTCATTTTCGTCAAATGCGAGATAAGCAGAAACATCATTTGGAAAAATAAGAAAAAGATGTTGTGGGTACATGATGTGTGTTTCACCCAGATAAATTTTCATTGATTTTACACCATGATTTTCTAAGTCAGAATCTCCTGAAGCAATTCCGATTCCATAGCAATGAGAGTCTATGTTGCTTACCAATAGTCCATAATCTGGATATATGCCGTCTAATTTCCATTCTTTATCATCTATAATTTGAATAGCATCTTCCCAGCTTGTACCTAATGGAAGTGATTTCATGACATATTTTTGAACACTTTCATTAGAACGTGAAATAGGGACAAATAATCTTTGCAATCCTGTCGGTACAAAATAAAGAGAAAGCAAAATCAGAAAAACTTTTCCGGCTTTTTTGAGTTTGTTCGTTTCTCTCACAAAGAAACTTATGGTAGTTGTTGTCAAAGTAACTATTACTAAAAGAATAAACAGCCAAATCCACATAAGTAAACTCACTTTCAGGAAAACAGCAGGCTTGCCGTCCGTAAGAACGGCAAACCGCCATTTTAAAGTTTTTATGATTCGTTCATGACTTCTGCACAGCGTTTGCACAGTGTCGGATGCAGGGTAATCTTTCCGACTTCTTCGGAATAGCACCAGCATCTTTCGCACTTGTTGCCGGATGCCTTTTCGACAGCGATGTCATAGCCGGATTCGCCGGAAACTTCGCCGGTCTTGATTTCGACAGCAGATACGATAAAGACATCTTTCAGCTCCGGATAACTGTTAAAGCGTTCAGCAGTAGCATCATCCGCAACGGTGATGATGACTTTAGCTTCCAGAGACTTGCCGATAACTTTTTCATTTCTCTTTTCTTCGAGTTTCTTGTTGACAGCTTCGCGGAGATTGTAGATTTCATCCCATTTCGCGAGGAATTTCTCATCGAGGGTGATGCCTGTTTTCGGGAGAAACTGATTCAGGAAAACACTTCTGGCATCAGCATCGGCCTTGTGAGGCATATTCTGCCAGATTTCCTCGCCGGTGAAGCTGAGAATCGGCGCAACCATGCGGACGAGCGCATCCAGAATGCGATACATAGTTGTCTGGGCGGCGCGTCTTGTCGGAGCAGTTACTTTTTCACAGTACAGTCTGTCCTTGATAATATCCAGATAGAAGCTCGACAGGTCAACAATGCAGAAATTGTGAATTGCATGGAAGACAATATGGAAATCATAAGCATCATAGCCGGCGTTGACCTTATCGGTCAGCGCGTCTAAGCGCATGAGAATCCACTTGTCGAGTTCTTCGAGTTTATCATCAGATACGGAATCAGTATCGGGATTGAAGACAGTTTCGCCGTCACTGAAGTTGCCGAGGATATATCTTGCCGTATTTCTGATTTTTCTGTAAGCATCGGAAAGCTGGCTGAGAATATCCTTAGAAATTCTGATGTCGGAATGATAATCAGAAGATGCAACCCAGAGTCTTAAAATATCAGCACCATACTGGTCAATGATTTCTTCGGGAGCGATGCCGTTTCCGAGAGATTTATGCATTGCCTTGCCTTCGCCGTCAACGACCCAGCCGTGAGTGCAGACGGACTTATAAGGCGCAGTACCTTTATAGACAACGGAAGTCAGCAGAGAACTCTGAAACCATCCGCGATACTGGTCAGCACCTTCGAGATACAAATCAGCAGGCCATGTGAGTTCGTCATAGTTATCCAGAACGGCGGTATGAGATACACCGGAATCAAACCAGACATCCATGATGTCATATTCTTTGGTGAATTCCTTGCAGCCGCATTCGCAGACGGTATCGGCCGGAATGAGTTCGGAAACTTCCTTAGTCCACCAAGCATCAGAACCTTCCTGACGGAATACATCGGCAATGCTCTTGATGGTGGCATCGGTGATGATGGGCTTTTTGCAGTCCTTACAGTAGACAACAGGAATCGGGACACCCCAAGTTCTCTGACGGGAAATGCACCAGTCACTTCTGTCGCGAACCATGCCTTTGATACGGTCTTCGCCCCAATCGGGAATCCACTTGACACCTTCGATAGCCTTGACAGCATCTTCCTTGAAACCGTTAACGGAACAGAACCATTGTTCCGTAGCTCTGTAGATAATCGGGGAATGACAACGCCAGCAGTGCGGATACTGATGGACAATGCTCTGCATCGCGAGCATTGCGCCTTCTTCAACGAGACGTTCTGCGATTTTCTTATTGGCTTCGGTAGTATCGAGGCCTTCAAATTCGCCTGCTTCGGCAGTCTGACGGCCTTTGGAGTCTACGCAGACGATGATACCGATGTCATCATAATTTTTGCAGACTTCATAGTCTTCGACACCATAGCCAGGGGCGGTATGAACGCATCCCGTACCGCTTTCGAGGGTAACATGGTCGCCGACAATGATGGGAGAGCATCTGTCATAGAGCGGATGTTTTGTCTTGATGCCTTCGAGTTCCGCGCCGGTGAAGATGCCGTCTGTGGAATAATCCTTAATGCCGGCAGTTTCCATCACGGTCTTGACGAGTTCATCTGCCATGACATAATATTCATCGCCGACTTTGACGAGCGTATAATTATAGTCAGGGCCTAAGCAGATAGCCAGATTGCCTGGGATAGTCCATGTGGTTGTTGTCCAGATAACGAAATAGACGTTATCAAGATTCAGGCCCATTTTGGTGAATAAGCCTTTATCGTCAGTGACTCTGAACTTCACATAGATGGAATTGCAGGGGTCATTTTCGTATTCGATTTCGGCTTCTGCGAGGGCGGTATTGCAGTCCGGACACCAGTAGACGGGCTTGAGGCCTTTGTACATATAGCCGTCTTTGGCCATCTTGCCGAATACTTCTACCTGACGGGCTTCATATTCAGGTCTTAATGTTAAATAAGGATGGTCATAATCAGCAACAGAACCGAGTCTCTTGAACTGTTTTTTCTGATTTTCGACATGAGTCAGAGCAAAATCCTTGCAGGCTTTTCTTAATTCTACAGGGGGGATAGCACCGTTTTCGACACCGATTTCCTTCAGAGCTTTCAGTTCAATCGGCAGGCCGTGGGTATCCCATC
>JAFUWP010000230.1 GCA_017483405.1 Oscillospiraceae bacterium
GATACCAAAATCATGATTATGGGACTGGATGCCGCTACAACAGGCAGATTGTCCATTTCGCTCTATGATGAACTGCAAGGCTCAGAATTTCTGAATCATCTGGAAAACTGGCATGAAAATTCTGCATGGCGAAGATTTGACGGAAAGCATAATCTGATAAAATCATTCAGTCTGTATGAAATTATCAAATCGGCATACGGTACGGAACAAAGCGGAAAACTGGAATGCGATGAAAAAATTATTCGTGACCAGATACTTCGTCTTCTGCCTTGTGTCATGAACGGAAGAAGAATTCCGGAAGATTTGATACAGAGCCTGTATCATAAAGCTTCTAATCCGCTGGCTTATGAAGATAAGAAAACACATAATCATCGGCTTGTACTGGAAACTGCCTGCGGTATGATAAGAATATTCACAATCCGAAATCAGAAAGGAGATGTCACAATGGGATTTGACCCGAATGAAACAAACAGAAGTTACCTGTATGGTTGTCTGCTGGCTATCGCTGATAAAACAGAAAGTGATACCTACGAAGAAGCAGACAAATCAAAACGAATCACAAATGCAAGACGTTATTGGAGCCGTTTTGCACAATCACCCTATCAGACATGGGGTATTATTGAAGAAAAACTTCAGCCCTATCTGAATCAGAATCCCTACAAGAATCAGGTACAGAAAGACATACAGATGATTATGGACAAGATGACACCGGAAACATTTTCCGATAACAGCCGGCTGGAAAATCTTTATCTGCTGGGGTATCATCATTTTACTGCATATCTGTATTTATCTAAGGAAGAAAAGGAGAAATTATATGGAAACATTACAGCATAAAATTGATTTTTCGCTTATCATTACTGCGACTAATGCCAATCCGAACGGCGACCCGCTGAACGGCAACCGTCCCCGTGAAACTTATGAGGGCTACGGAGAAATTTCAGATGTCTGCATCAAGAGAAAAATCCGCAACCGCTTGCAGGATATGGGAGAACGTATTTTTGTACAATCCGATGACCGCTGTGATGATGGTTTCGACAGTCTGCGTTCACGAGCAGAGGGAAATGAAGCTATTAAAGCCATCTCCAAAGGAAAAAAGACAAATCGGGATGAATATGCCCGTACTGCCTGTGCAGAATGGATTGATGTCCGCAGTTTCGGACAGGTATTCGCCTTTAAAGGTGATGAAGTTTCTGTTGGAGTAAGAGGGCCAGTCAGCATTCAGCAGGCAGTCAGCGTATCTCCGGTCGATATTGTCAGTATGCAGATTACCAAAAGTGTCAATGGCGAAAGCGGCAAAGAGGGAAAAGCTTCTGATACTATGGGAACAAAACATCGCGTTTCGTTCGGCCTGTATGTAGTGCATGGCAGTATCAACTGTCAGCTGGCTGAAAAAACAGGCTTTACTGCCGAAGATGCTCAGAAAATCAAACATGCACTCTGCACACTGTTTGAAAATGACTGTTCTTCTGCCCGTCCGGAAGGCAGTATGGAAGTCTGCCGTCTGTACTGGTGGGAACATGATGCCAGAACACCGAAATATTCTTCTGCAAAAATTCACCGCTCTCTGCATATCACAAAGAAAAATGATGTGGATGTTCCGAAATCTTTTTCGGATTATGAAATTGCTTTGGATGCTCCAGAAGATGCACAACCTGAAATTCTGAATTTTGTATGAGCTATCCGGAAGAAGAATATCTGATGCTGTCGGGAATTCAGCACTTTGCCTTCTGCCGGAGACAATGGGCATTAATTCACATCGAACAGCAGTGGGAAGAAAATCTCCGTACAATGGACGGAAATATCATGCATGAAAAAGTTCACAATCCTGAATTCCGTGAAAAAAGAGGAAATATCATTACTGCAAGAGCTATGGCCGTATCTTCCGCAGAACTCGGATTAGCCGGTGAATGCGATGCTGTAGAATTTCACCGCAATAGCAAAGGCATTTCCGTTTTCGGACTGGAAGGGAAATATACAGTTGTTCCTGTAGAATATAAACGAGGCAGTCCCAAAGAAGATGACTGTGATGTTCTTCAGCTGACAGCTCAGGCACTCTGTCTTGAAGATATGCTGTGCTGTGAAATTCCGGTCGGTTATCTTTATTATGGCGAAACACGGCACAGAGTTAAAGTTCAGTTCGATTCCGCACTGAAAGAACGCACACGAAAAATTATTACAGAAATGCATCAGCTTTATCAGACACATCATACACCCAAAGTCAAACGCCGTAAATCCTGTAACGCTTGTTCTTTAAAGCATATCTGCCTTCCGCAACTGGAAAAGATACCAAAAGCTTCCGCTTATCTCCAAAAAATGCTGTATCAGGAGGAAAAATCATCATGAAAAAACTCATGAATACACTCTATATCATCCAGCCCGACAGATACCTTTCACTCGATGGTGAAACAATTGTTATCTCCTGTGACGGCCAAAAAATCGGATAAGTTCCTTTGCATAATCTGGAACAGATTGTAACTTTCGGTCATGCCGGAACAAGTCCTGCACTTATGGGAAAATGTGCAAAATCCGGAATCTCTCTCGTGTTTATGAGTCGGAACGGCAATTTTCTCGCAAGAGTCGAGGGCGAAATTAGAGGCAATGTCCTCCTCCGCAGAGAACAATACAGAATCGCGGATAATCCCGAAAAAAGTCTCGCTATCGCCAAAAATTGCATCTGTGCTAAAATATTCAACAGCCGGTGGGTTCTGGAACGTATGACCCGTGACCATGCACCCCGTATCGACTGCGATAAGTTTGCACAAAAATCTCAGTTTCTTAAAGATGCTGTCAATAAGGCGGAATCTGCACCGGATATGGATACGCTGAGAGGAATCGAGGGAGAAGCCGCTACAGTCTATTTTTCCGTATTCGATGACATGATTCTGCAACAGAAAGATGATTTCTATTTCCATACCAGAAACAGAAGACCTCCGCTCGACCGTGTCAATGCACTGCTTTCTTTCTCTTATTCGCTCATGACAAATATGTGTGCCTCCGGTCTGGATGCTGTCGGACTTGACCCGTATGTCGGTTTCATGCATACGGATAAGCCAGGAAGAAAATCACTCGCTCTGGATATTGTTGAAGAATTCCGTTCTGTATTCTGTGACCGTTTTGTGCTGACTTTAATCAATAAACGCTTGATTCAGCCAGAACATTTCGATATTCGGGAAGACGGTGCAGTCTATCTTTCAGAACAGGGAAGAAGAATTTTTATCGAAAACTGGCAGAAAAGAAAGTATGAGGAACTTCGACACCCTTATCTTAACGAGAAAATGCAGTGGGGAATGCTGCCTTATGTCCAGTCACTCTTGCTTGCCCGTATGATTCGGGAGGATTTGGACTGCTATCCGCCTTTTTTATGGAAGTGATGCTATGTTTGTCTTGATTACTTATGATGTCAATACTCAGGATGCCGCTGGAAGAAAACGTCTCCGACATGTGGCAAAACAATGTGTCAACTACGGAATCCGTGTTCAGAATTCTGTCTTTGAATGCGTTGCTGACCCTTCAAAAATTCTGGAATTGAAACATAAACTGATGAAAGAAATTGACCCCGAAAAAGATAGCCTTCGTTTCTACTATCTTGGAAATAAGTCTAAAACTAAGATAGAGCATCTGGGCACAAAAGAGACAATAGATGTGGAAAAACCGCTAATATTTTAATAACTGATTGACAATGTGAATCAATTATGCTATAATAAATCTAACATGGAAACACATCCAGCAGTTTGTGCTGATATTGTCTCTCATAACGGGGTATGCTTTGAAACCTGTAAAGAATAAAAATATAGTGCGAATGTCATGTACACATAAAAAACCTGTATCATTCGCACCGGATTTTTAAAGGAATAACTATGTATGATAAGCACAATATCTTGAAAAATACATAATTATTCCCGAAATTGTACAAGTACATTAACAGAGATTGTTCATTTTTTGTACAGTTTCGCTGTCGCCCCCTATACGGGGGCGTGGATTGAAATAAGGTCGGGGGTGGTAACATTCCCGATTTTGTTATGTCGCCCCCTATACGGGGGCGTGGATTGAAATAAGGGCGAGGGCATTTGCTGGGCGCAGAAGCCGGAGGTCGCCCCCTATACGGGGGCGTGGATTGAAATTCCTATAGTTATTTTTTTACGCACTTTACGCACCAAAGTCGCCCCCTATACGGGGGCGTGGATTGAAATATTTTAATCACCTCTTATATGTGGGCATTATTCCGGTCGCCCCCTATACGGGGGCGTGGATTGAAATTGCCTGTGTGAGGATATCGTTGCCTGATACCGATAGTCGCCCCCTATA
>JAFUWP010000231.1 GCA_017483405.1 Oscillospiraceae bacterium
GAATATCAAACGCACTCAGAAACAAATGAACGAAAAACAGCAGTGCGGAAATCACGGTTGTGCCGGTGATTGTTCCCTGAATCGGATTCGCGATATTCTCAAAAAGATAGCTCCAGATTAACACTCCCATATCGCAAATCAGAATCAAGAAATATTTGCTTCTGACCTGTCCGACAGAGGTTTCCGGCGAGGATGCTACAAAATAAGCCCATTTCTTGCGCTCATCCGTCTGGAAGAAATTTCCCTGAAAGCATAATAAAAAGAAATAATCCAGAACTGTAATAAATATCATCATTATCACTGTAAAGGAATCTTCACCGGACAAATCCTCCCCGTCCGTCATAACCGACAGAAACGGCAGAATTCCCAGAAAGAAAGAGAAAAATATACAGCATAATCCTACTGCAAACAGCATCATTTTATTCTGCATAAGTTCTTTATAGAGTAAGCCTTTCATGATTATTTCTCCCTCCTTTTGATTCCCAGATATGTCAGATAAAATCCGAGAGCAAGCAATGCAAGCACAATCAGCCAGATATACGGCGCAATGGCATCACGATAAACACCGAATTCCGATTGCAGTAAGCCTTTTGTAGCAGAAATTCGTTCCTGAGCCTCAATTTCGGCATCTTCCGGAAAGAGTGTTTCCAGTTTGAAAGCATAGCTCTTGCATTTCGGATAAGCCAGCAGATACATAGGAATCAGGACAAGCAGAGGCGAAGCAGAAGCGGAATTCATTTCTTTTTCGGTTCGTACCCTGACCATGAAAGCCATCTGCACCCAGTCGAACGCTAAATAAAAACAGGCGAACAACAGCATATTATTGAATTCATAGATGCCGAATGTATTTCCGGTCATGTGCGCCATAATTGAACCGTTGATGAAGAATAATATAATTGCAATCAGCAGACCGATTAATTTGATGCTGTAGATGCTCACTGTCCATTGCAGAGCCGTCACCGGAAAGATTTTCCGGTTCGTTGCCCATCTGACAGGCAAATCCGCACGGACAACCGCGAGCGTATCCATCAGAATCAAGGCAAGATACGGAATCATATACAAGCCCATATAATAAATCATAACTCTGGAAATTTCTCCTGCGCCGGAAGTATCATTCGGGTCGTCCAGCATTAATTTTTTCATATTGCCGTATTCAAAGCTTAACTGTACTAAAATATTCCAGATAACCGCCCCGACTGAAATACAGAATACCGGAATCCAGTTTTTCTTGACAAGACAGAAATCACGATAGATTAAGCCTTTCATTATGACCACTCCTTTTTTGTCCGGTTGACGTAGAACAGCATAATTTCTTCGAGCGTAGTCGGTTCGAGGAGAAGTCCGGCATATTTCCGGCGCATTCCGGATTTATCGGAAATCATGACTTCCGCGCCGAAATCGGAAAGACGGGCACTGATAAAATCTTCTTTTTCGATATCCTGAAAGTCTTTCTTAGAACACTTGATAACGCCGTGATTCTCTAGGATTTCATCTTTATAGCCGGAAATCAGGATTTTTCCCCTGTCGATAAAGGTCACGCTGTCGGCGACTTTCTCCAAATCGCTTGTGATATGCGATGACATCAGGATACTGTGATTTTCATCTTGCAGATACTCCAAAAAAATATCTAAGATTTCGTTCCGGACAACGGGGTCAAGTCCGGTAGTCGCTTCATCCATGATGAGCAGTTCCGCGCCGTGTGATAATGCTGTCGCA
>JAFUWP010000232.1 GCA_017483405.1 Oscillospiraceae bacterium
ATTGACGGCGATACCGCTATGGGTACGATGCTCAAATACGGAAGCGTTTCCGCGAAGGAATTCTATGAACTGTATGTTCTCAAGCCGGAACATGCAAAAGCCCATGCCGAAGGGGATATTCACATTCATGACTTGGATTTCCTGACGCTGACGACTACCTGCTGTCAGATAGATTTAGTCAAGCTGTTCAAGGGCGGATTTTCGACAGGTCATGGCTTTCTGAGAGAGCCGAACGACATCGCGAGCTATTCCGCACTGGCATGTATCGCGATTCAGTCGAATCAGAATGACCAGCACGGCGGTCAGAGCGTTCCGAACTTCGATTATGCGATGGCAGACGGCATCCGGAAAACGTATGCCGCACGATACAGACAGAATTTTTCCCGTGCGCTGGAACTCCTGACAGAAATTGAAAATCCGGCGGAATTCGTTCAGAATCTCTGCGATGCTGTCAAGAAAGAAGATAATCTGATTCCGGTGCTTGCCGATGATAACGGTTTTTCCGAAAAGGCAGAAACCATCCTGAACGAAACACTCACCCCCGAACTCACCAAGAAAATTCTGAAATTCACCTCTGAACATGCCTATCAGGAAACGGACAGAGCGGCTTATCAGGCGATGGAAGCCCTTGTTCACAATCTCAACACCATGAACAGCAGAGCCGGCGCACAGACACCGTTCTCCTCCATCAATTACGGAACGGATACCACTCCGGAAGGCCGTATGGTGACAAAAAATATCCTCCTTGCGAACGAAGCCGGACTCGGAAACGGTGAAACCCCTATCTTCCCGATTCATATCTTCAAGATTAAGGAAGGCATCAACTATAATCCCGAAGACCCGAACTATGATTTATTCAAACTCGCCTGTCGGGTATCGGCTAAGAGACTGTTCCCGAACTTCTCGTTCATTGATGCGCCCTATAACCTCCAGTACTACAAAGAAGGCGATTACAGAACCGAAATTGCCTATATGGGATGCAGAACCAGAGTTATCGGCAATGTATATGACCCCAGCCGTGAAATCGTTACCGGCCGAGGCAATTTAAGTTTCACATCCGTAAATCTCCCCCGACTGGCTATCGAAGCCAATCACGATTTAGATAAATTTTTCGAGAGTCTCGATAATATCATGAATCTGGCGATTGACCAGCTCAAACACCGGTTCGAGATTCAGTGTCAGAAGAAAGTCCGGAACTTCCCGTTTCTGATGGGTCAGGGTATCTGGATTGATTCCGAAAACCTTGCCCCTGATGACAGCGTGGCAGAAGTCCTCAAGCACGGCACACTTTCTGTCGGATTTATCGGACTTGCCGAAACGCTGAAATCCTTAATCGGCGAACATCACGGCGAAAGCGAACGCGCACGGGAACTCGGTCTTGAAATCATCGGCAGAATGAGAAAGCGTCTCGATAAAGAAGCACAGGATACCGGCCTGAATTTCTCCCTTCTGGCGACTCCGGCCGAAGGCTTATCCGGACGTTTCGTCCGCATGGATGCCAAGAAATACGGCATCATCCC
>JAFUWP010000233.1 GCA_017483405.1 Oscillospiraceae bacterium
ATCGCCGAACATTGCACCGTTATCTATATGATGGCCATATATCAGATGATACCAGTCATGAAATCCGCTGTCATTTTCCGATGCCAGATATATCGAACCGGTCAGGGAGGTATTTCCGTAGATGTCTTTATTGGAATATTCGAGGTCGTTTTCCCCCTGCACCACGGGATAATTGATATTTGTGCCGTCAATGGACAGCCATCCGACAACATCGGGATTCAGACGGAGCAGAGTTTCAAAGCCATTCAGAGCAGTTTCCTGCGTATCTGCCGGAACAGGCCGGTACTGTAACAAATCACGGGAAACAAATGCATTCTGCCGGATGCAGAATATATCATACAGAACATAAGCACTGTAGAGAAAAATCAGCAGTGCGCCGGCCATCAGCAGAGACATCAGAACGTGATTCGCGGTTTCAGCAATCTGATAGAGTTTTTTCAAACTGTTTTCACCTCCGTGCGGATTACAGATGATTTCTTCTGAGCACCGTGATAATTTTTCCCTGAATTTCTTTTTCCTGAACTGCGCCGTAATATCGGCTGTCCTCACATCCGTTTCGGGCATCGGCAAGGATGAAATATTCCGATTCCGAAAGTGTCAGCGGATAGGAAACAAAGCCCTCAAATCTGGGAGTTGAAGTATAAATATTTGTTTCAATCATCGTATTCCCGTTGATGATAAGAGTTTCCTCATCGGAGATTTCGACAGTATCGCCTGATACGGCGACTACTCTGCCGATGTAAGTTGTATTATTTTTCCGGATGACAATGACATCCTGCGCCCTGATTTCCTTCTGTAACCGATAGCAAAGAAGCAAATCACCGGCTTTCAGATTAGGATTCATATCATCATTAGGAGCGGACAGAAATCTGAATACAAAGCTGAATATCAGCCAGACAGCCGTCAGAATTATCAGCACATTCAGGAAAAACAGCTGTATCGGATTCATGGGAGATTTTCTGAATGCGCTGTCTTTTTTACTGCGGACTGTATTTTTTTCATGTATCAAGTGAGCACTCACCTCCGGCACATTTTCCAGTATATGATAAAAATCTGCCATTCTGAACCGATTCGGAAAAAATAAATCTCCCGAAAGACATTTCTGCCGTCTTACGGGAGATTGAAATTATCTGATTTTTCCCAGTATATCTGAAAATTTTTCGTAATTATCCCTGATGCCGTCATCCAGACAGATGACAGGATTTTTTTCTTCATGAAACCGAAGTTTCTTTTCATAAGTTTCCAGTTCAGCGAGAACAGCGTTCATAATCCGATATTGAGGATTCTGCGGAGAAAGTTCGGCTATCTGCGACTGATACTGTTCGTACATCCGATGAACATAACGCTCCCGAAGTACAGTCAGTGTTTCCGCATTCCAGCGGTGCAGATATACCAGTGCTCGGAAACAGTGTTTCTTTCCGGAATCGAAAAGCCAGTAAACCGGCCGTTTCTGATAAGTTCTGCTATGGTCGGCATAAAATTCAGAAAGCAGATAATTCCGGATGATTTCGGTCGATGGTCCCTCACCGCCAAGCGCATCGGCCATGAACCGGAGATTTTCTTCCAGCGTTTCCGCGCCGTATACCTTCCGGATGAAG
>JAFUWP010000234.1 GCA_017483405.1 Oscillospiraceae bacterium
ATACTGTCATCATCGACTGCGGAGAAAAAACAGATGGCAAAAAAGTCCGCAACTGTCTGAATTCGCTCGGTGTTTCGTCAGTGGATTACATGATTATCACTCACTATGACCAAGACCATGTAGGCGGTTCGGCAAAAGTACTGGAATCTTTTCCGGTGAGTCATGTCATCGGCGCATACTATACGGAAGAAAGCTCCGAATATGATGCTCTCTGCGAACAGATGGACTTACAGGGGCTGGAATGGGAATATGTTGTTTCATCAAACATGACATTCACGCTCGATGATGCCTATTTTGAAATTTATCCGTGCCAGCAGAAAACCTATCACGATGGCGATGATAACAATCATTCACTGGTTATCAAGATGACACATCATGATGAAGTCTTTCTGTTTACGGGCGATGCCATGCAGGAACGTCTGGTAGAATTAATGGACATCGGCGACTGCGATGTCCTGAAAGAACCCTATCACGGCAGAGAAGTCGCTAATCTGGAAGAATTTCTGGATAAAGTCACACCGGAATATGCAATCGTTTCGACCGATGAGGAAAACTATGCAGATTCCACCGCGCAGGCTCTTGCTGACCGCAATATCGAAACGTATGTGACATTTGAGGACGGCAATATCAGATGTACAAGTACAGGCACATCCGTCAGCTTTGAAACTTGGATGAACTTCAAAGAAGATGAATCCGCAGAAGATACCGGAGATGCAGAAATCACCTCCGAAACTTCGGCAGAAGAAACAAATTAAATTCTCTGTTTTTGTGCAGAGTTACAAAAAGCATGACTTCCGGAAAGATTTTGTCATAAATTCCGGAAGTCATGTGTTTTATAGTCAGAAATAAAATCAAGGCGGTGTCTGTTATGAGACGAAAATTATTGATACTATTTATGCTTATGATGATGATTCTGTATTCAAGCTGTCAAAAAAATCCGGACAGGCCGGATTTATCCACCATACCTCCGGATGAAGAACCGGCACTCGGCGGAATCATGAGGGAAGAAATTCCCGAAACAGAATCCGAAACGGACGAAGTGATTCCGATAGTGCAGTCAAAATCATGGCTCAATTATGGCGGAATCAAAGATGCTGAATTCCCTGAAACAGAACATATCCGGAAACTGGAATACAATCCGAAAGAACCTCGTATTTCAACGGATTACACGCAGATAGAGAAAATCACCTGCATGGTGGGCAGTATCGAACAGCGGTTCTATGAATGTGTGCTTTCTGATGCTGTCATAGAAAAGATTTCGGATGCATGGGAACGCTTTTCAGGAGAAATCCTGAACGCTGAAAATCTGACCTGCATGATACAGGATAAAAAAATTGCATTTCAGGACGTTCTGGAACAGGACTATTCTGAAATTGAGATGTTATCTTACAATTCAGGGGATTATGTTCTGACTTATGATATACAGAATCAGAGTCTGAACATCAGCCGGAAAGATTTCCCTGAAAATCCGGTTTCGGTCTATACGCAGTCAAGAAGTCTCTGGCATGTTCCTGGCGTTGTTTTCTTGGATGCAGAATCCAATAACTGGAATATGCAATCCGAACCAGACGACAGTTACCTGTCTTTCTCAGATGCTGTTATGCTTGACGGCGAAGAAGTCTCTCTCTGGGAGCTTGAAAGAACAGCAAGAGATTTTCTCTATACTGTAAAATATTATGATACTCAGCTTAATCAGCAGATTTCGCCGTTTTATACTCCTGATTATAAAACAGAGGGCTTCCGGACGGAAATTCAGACCTTTGCAGACGGAAATCAGGCAGTTTATTTCAGAATGAGCTTTTCAAGCCGTGATATGCCGATTCTTTCCGGAACGGATATTTCTTCCGGAATGAGAAAGCAAGTGACCGGAACAGAGCTCGAAATCGGCATGTTCCGGAAAGAAGAAATCGGCTGTATCCGGACAAATTACTTTCTGAATGAACCCACTCAGATTCAGATAACTGACCCTCGCCCGAAAATGGAAGGCATTCCCCTGTTGGATATGGAATCTGCTTTTCAGCTTGCAGATGCATCACTTTCCGAAATCAGATATTTAAAAACCGCAAAGCTACAGTATGCGACAGAAAAGATATTCGACAGCCGGAATCTCTTTCAGGGATATGTGCTGACTCCGGTATGGCATTTTGTATTTGCGCCGTCAGAAGAAGAAATTCAGCAGGGCTGTTCCGCCATGATGCTGACGGTGGATGCCATCACCGGCGAAGTATTTCTCTGGTATGATACCGCGCCGGAACATTCCGGAGATAAATGCTGGATAACTCCGCCGGATTCCGGTGAGCGACCGCAACAGAATTGACTTTTTTCTCTTTCTGTGATAGAATAAACATATCAAAAAAATCAAGAAAGAATGGGATAGCATGACAAAAATCGACCTGATTACAGGGATTCTGGGTTCTGGAAAGACGACCTTTCTGCACAGCTATGCGGAATACTTCATCAGAAAAGGCCAGAAAATCGCGATTTTAGAAAATGATTTCGGCGCAGTCAACATTGATATGATGATGCTTCAGGATTTGAAATGCGAAAACTGTCAGCTCGAAATGATAGCCGGTGGAGGCGATAAAGACTGTCACAAGAGAAGATTCAAGACACAGCTGATTTCTCTGGGGATGCAGCATCTTGACAGGGTACTTGTCGAGCCGTCCGGTATTTTCGATATGGATGAATTCTTTGATACGCTTTATGAATCCCCTCTTGACCGCTGGTTTCAGATAGGGAGCGTTCTGACGATTGTCGATTCCGAGATGAAAGAGATATTATCCTCACAGATGGAATATTTATTAGCATCAGAATCGGCATGTGCCGGAAAGCTGATACTCAGCAAGCGGAATCCGGAAGAATCAGAAGAACAGATTTCCGGCCGGATTCTGACACATATCAACAGGGCGTTATCCGGAATTCAGTGTCCGAGGCAGTTTGCCGAAAAAGATTTGCTCATGAAATCATGGAACGATTTGACCGAAGATGATTTTACTCTGCTGTCCTCTGCCGGATACCGGAGCGAACGCTATGTGAAGCAGTTCGACACGGATGCTGTCGAGAGCGAGGTACATTATTTTATGCATATCGGCATACCGGAAGAAAGCATATCGGAAGTATTGGAAACGATTCTGAACGACCCTGAATATGGCACAATTTTCCGGATTAAGGGGGCACTGCCGAAAGCGGACGGCAAAATGCTGAAAGTCAATGCCGTTCACGGAAAAATTGAACTGACTCCTGTGCCGAACGGTCAGGCAGTTCTGATTGCTATCGGGAACGGAATCAATTTCCCGAAATTAGATGCCTGTCTCCGGAAATATAACATCAATCCGGATTATGTTTCTATCTGAACGGAAAAGGCAGTCTTTCGGGACTGCCTTGTCAATAATATATTAAAATCAATCAGAATTCACATCATGCTTTATTGATTACTGCTGTTTTCCTTTCTTTTTGATTTTACAATTCTGATAACACATGATATAAACACACCTATATAACATAGTAACCAAGTACACTTTAAAATAAAATCAAAGATTGCCATTTCGATAATGTCTAATGGGTGTTGGTTTGCTTCATCCGGAATGTCACCAAATGAAAAATAATAGAGAGCAACCAAAATAATTGTGTTGAGAAGAAAACAAGCCACATATACTACATGTGTGGGAATCTTTTTAAGAATCCTCTTTGCAGGTAAATATAGTAAATATTGTATTGACAAAGGAGGAATAAACAAAAATAATACAAAAATTGTAACAAAAAATAATCTCAATAGGTTTTGCAATAAATATTGTAATACCATAAAAGCACTTCTTTCATTCTGAATTCGGATTTATATTTTTATCTTATGTAAGCGTAAAATAAAATAGCAACTTTGCAAGAGTAAAAATCTCGTGTATAATAAAGGCTAAGCAACTCTATAGAGCAGATGAGAAAATGCAATTTAGTCTATGGAGTAAGCTGGAGTAAATTAGACACGGGAGGAAAA
>JAFUWP010000235.1 GCA_017483405.1 Oscillospiraceae bacterium
AAAACCATAAGCGCGAAGTCGTCGGCACCGGACTGGGGCTTTCTATCGTCAAGGCAATTCTCAAACTTCATAACTATGGCTATTGTGTCCGCTCCAAACTTGGAGAAGGTTCGGTTTTCTGGTTTGAAATCAAGTAATTATCACGAAATCATCACATAATTATCATATATTTTTCATGATGATGATATACAATAAAATACGGTCAGTGAAAGCTGACTTTACTTACTATTGATAATAGCGTTTTACCCCAACGTTATTATAAAATCCCCAATAATCCCTATATCATGCACAAGAGTCCTCGTATGAGGATTTTTGTGTTTTTTCATGAAAAAACAGAACTATGAAAAATGATATACAAAACTTTCATATTGTTTTCATACAATTATCACAAAAGCCTGTTATAATACAATTGTTCCCGAAAGAGAACAATATTCTCCCCCTTTTAGAGTAATTAACGTCACTCCAGCGTTAATTATAAAAATCCCTATAATCCCTATATCATGGCAAAACACCCTCTGTTTCGGCAGAGGGTGTTTTGTTTTTTCAGGCAGAAATAAAAAACTGACCGCCGGAAAGCGGTCAGTTCTGAAAAGATGATAATTAGGCATTCAGCAGTTTTTCAGCAGCAGCCATCTTCACGCAGAGCACGAACAAATCCATTGCTTTCTGGAGTTCTTCGGCTTCGGGATAGGAAGGCGCAATTCTGATGTTCTTGTCTTCGGGGTCTTTGCCATAGGGGAAGGCCGCGCCTGCACCGGTCAGGACAACGCCAGCCTCCTTACAGAGCTGAACAATGCGCTTTGCACAGCCTTCCGGAGCGTTGAAAGATACAAAATAGCCGCCCTTCGGTTCAGTCCATTCACCGATGCCCAGAGGCTTGATTTCTGCATTGAGCGTATCCAGAACGATTCTGAACTTCGGTTCGAGCAGAGCGCGCTGTTTTTCCATGTGTGCGAGGATGTTTTCATATTTGCCGTCAAAGAACTTGACATGACGCATCTGATTGATTTTATCAAAACTGATGGTGAATGCACCGAGTGCTTTTGTCAGGTCTTTAAGATTTTCCTTAGAGGCGGCCAGCAGGGAAACGCCTGCGCCGGCATGAGTGATTTTTGCAGTGGATGCAAAGATGTAAACAATGTTTTCATTGCCGTTCTTGCGGGCTTCTTCCAGAATCGGGAGAATTGTCTTCGGGTTATCGCACAGATGATGAATACAGTAGGCATTATCCCAGAAGATGCGGAAATCCTTTGCGGCAGGTTTCAGAGCCGCGAATCTCTTAACGGTTTCATCACTGTAAACCACGCCGGACGGGTTGGAATACTGCGGTACGCACCAGATACCCTTGATGCTGTCATCTTCTGCGACAAGCTTTTCAATCATATCCATATCAGGGCCGGTTTCGCTGGTGGGGATGTTAATCATCTCGATGCCGAAGAATTCTGTAATTCTGAAATGTCTGTCATAACCAGGCACGGGACAGAGAAATTTTACAGTATCGAGCTTTCTCCACGGGGTATTGCCGAGAAGACCGTGTGTATAAGCATAGCTGATAGTCATATACATCGCCTGAAGGCTGGCATTGCCGAACATGAACAGTTCATCCGGCGCAACACCCACCATCGGGGCGAATAATCTCTTAGCTTCGGGAATGCCGTCCAGAAGGCCATAATTGCGATAGTCTCCGGCTTCGCCGTTGAGGTCATCATTGGTCAGGCATGTAAGCAGGTCAGCACTCAGGTCGAGCTGTTTCGGAGAGGGCTTGCCTCTGGACATATCGAGCTTTAAATTCTGGGACTGATAGTCTGCATAAGTTTTTTTGCATTCTTCATAAAATGCAGAAAGTTCTGCTGTCTGGTAATCTTTCAGGTTCATGGGAAGTATCTTTCCTTTCTGGTAATTAAAATTTCTAGTTTATTATAACTCAGAATTGTCAGTTTTGCAAGTAATCCGGAGTATTTTATCTGAAATTTTGTAGCTTTACACGAAAAACAAAACAAATACCGGCAATTCCCTGTGAAATTTGTACGCATGACAAATTCATCTGTACTTGTCAGGCAAACAAATCGGGCATTGTTATCCGGTTTCAGAAAAAATTTTTTCCACCCTCTTGACAAATTTGTCAAAAAAGTTTACAATAATAATATTGTGAATGATATGATACGCTGCCCTACGGCAGCAATTTATATCTGTAAGCTTGCGCAGGCGTATTTGCGGCTTTATATATTATTATTAATTTTTTTTTGAAAATTGAACGAATACAGGAAGCGGCATTTACCGCCTGAGTGGAGTTTTTGCAATAAACCATGAAAAAAACTTTACAAATTTAAGGGAGGTAATGCAGATGACAGGTCTTTTGATTGGAGTAATCGTTGTCCTGATTGCGGCTGTTATCTTTGTCTGGAAATTCTACTCCGGAAAAGTAAAGTCCGCCGAAAAAGAAGGCTTTGAAAAAGGTGTCGAACATCGCCGGAAAGAAGATGAAGCGGCACTCAGTTCCGCACAGAAAGCGGCTCATGCTGAAATGCAGTCTGCCAAAGACAAAATCGCAGAAGCAGAACGCATGATGCAGCAGGCACAGCATCAGTTTGAAGAAGCCGATAAAGAAGCCGAAAACCGGAAAAAAGAAATTCTGGTCGAAGCTAAGGACGAAATTTATAAACTCCGTCAGGAAGCAGAAAAAGAAATCCG
>JAFUWP010000015.1 GCA_017483405.1 Oscillospiraceae bacterium
ACCGCTCTTGACTTCTGATGAAGATTTCAAGCGTGTGGAAGAAGCCATCGTGGACTGGACGAGCGAATATGATGACGGCGAAACGGCTATCTGATTTATGGGTCACGGTACAGAAGCCGATTCCAATCAGGTATATCAGAAGATGCAGGATTTACTGACCGCTGATGGCTATGAAAATTATTTTGTTGGTACAGTCGAAGCTGAACCCTCCGTTGAAGATGTGCTTTCTGCCGTTCAGGAAGGAAATTACAAGAGAGTCATTCTTGAACCTCTGATGGTAGTTGCCGGTGACCACGCTAACAACGATATGGCCGGTGATGAGGAAGATTCTTGGAAATCCGTCTTTGAATCCGCCGGCTATGAAGTCGAATGCCTGCTCAGAGGTCTCGGCGAAAATGAAGCCATTCAGCAGATTTATGTTGACCATGCGCAAGCCGCTGTCGACAGCCTGACAGGAGCAGATGCAGAATGAGAAAATTAATCATCTTACTGACAGCATTGGCTTTCAGTCTTGGACTTACTGCCTGCGGACAATCCGCAAATCAGCAGAATCAGCCGGAGACTTCTCCGGCGGTTTCTGCCGTTGAAACAGAAAATCAGCAGAGCGTATCGGAAACCGTTCCGGAAGATTCCGCAACCGAAACAGAAGAACAGAAAATCGCCTCTCCGGATGAAACGGTCGCTTATGAAGAAGTGCTCGAAGAAGGGATGACTCCCATCTATGCGGATGCGCTTCTTGATGGTGATTATCCTGTAGAAATGAAGTCAAGTTCTTCGATGTTCAGCATTACGGACTGCATTCTGCATGTAAAAGACGGCGAAATGACCGCCGAAATGTTCATGAGCGGAACAGGTTATCTGTATGTTTATCCCGATACTGCGGAAGAAGCTGTTACTCATGAAGAATCTGATTATATCCCTTATACGGAAACAGAAGATGGCGTTCATGTCTTTACGATTCCGGTACAGGCTCTCGATGCCGAAATTCCATGTTCGGCATACAGCAAGAAAAAAGAAAAATGGTATGACCGGACTTTGCTGATTCGTGCGGATTCCCTTCCCGATGATGCATTTGCAGAATCGAGATTCACAACAGCTGAAAGTCTCGGACTTGCTGACGGCGAATATACGATAGAAGTCAAGCTTGAAGGCGGTTCGGGAAAGGCATCTGTTACATCTCCGGCGAAACTGACCATATCTGACGGCAATGCCTCTGCGGAAATTGTATGGAGCAGTAACAAGTATGATTACATGCTCGTGAACGGCGAAAAATTTGAACCTGTCAGCACCGAAGAATATTCTGTATTTGAAATTCCGGTGAATGGCTTTGATTATCAGATGCCTGTTTCTGCCGATACCACTGCTATGAGCCAGCCTTATGAAATCGAATATACTCTGTATTTCGATTCGGCAACAGTGAAAGAATCATGAAACGGCTGATATGTTTCATCCTGACTGGTATGTGCCTTTTCTGCGGATGCGGAAAGGCACTGCCGGAATCAGCAGAATCTTTCGCAAAAACTGAAAGTATGACGTTGACATACGCAGAACAGTTTTCGGTGGATTATCTCGAAAACGGCTGTGCGGAAATCACAATCGCAGACGGTGCGGAATATCTGCTTGTTCCGGAAGGAGTATCCGTTCCGGAACATCCTGATAATATGATAATTTTACAACAGCCGTTAGAAAATTTCTATGTTGCGGCATCTTCGGCAGTGGATTTATTTGATGGCATCGGTGCGCTGGATAATGTCCTGATGACATCCACAAGCGAACAGAACTGGGCACTCCCTTATGTGCAGAAAGCTCTGCAATCCGGAAAGATGCTCTATGCCGGAAAGTACAGTACACCGGATTATGAACTTCTTCTCGAAAATCAGTGTCAGATTGCGATAGAATCTACCATGATTTATCACAGTCCGGAAACCAAAGAACAGCTTGAAACATTAGGAATTCCGGTACTTGTGGAGCGTTCCAGTTATGAAACGCATCCGCTCGGCCGGATGGAGTGGATAAAGCTTTATGGACTTCTGCTCGGAAAAGAAGCCGAAGCCGAAACATCCTTTTCGGAAAAAACAGCGGATTTTGAAAAAATATCTTTATCAGAAATTCCCGAAGGAGATAAGAAAACAGTTGCCTTTTTCAGCATCAATCCGAATGGTTATGTTACGATTCATAAACCTAATGATTATGTCGCGCAGATGATAGCCCTCGCCGGCGGACGGTATGCCTTCACAGCGGAGGATTTGCATGTAGAAGAAAATGCTCTTTCTACGATGAATATTCAGATGGAAATTTTTTATGAAACCGTCAAAGACTGCGATATTCTGATTTATAACGGCACGATTGAAGGCAGTCTCGAAACGATTGACCAGCTTATCGAAAAAGACAGCATTCTTTCTGACTGCAAAGCCATACAGAACGGCGATGTCTGGTGTACGGAACAGAGCCTGTTTCAGCAGACGACAGGTGCGGCGGATATGATTTATGATTTACATGCTGTTCTGACGGACGATGATGCCGAAAATCTGACATTTCTGCACAGACTGCAATAAGGGGGCATGTTATGAAATTAAACAGAAAAGCAAGATATACTGCCGGATTTTTATTTCTGACAGTATGTATATTATTATTTTTCTGTCTGAATCTTGCATCCGGTTCGAGCCGGATGACTCTTTCAGAAATTCTGCAAGTTCTGACCGGAAACGATGCTGATATTACTGCACAGAATATTATCATGCGAATCCGTCTGCCTCGGATTCTGGCGGCTTTTCTGCTGGGCGGAGCACTTTCGGTTTCGGGATTTCTTCTGCAATGTTTTTTCGGAAATCCGATTGCAGGGCCTTTTGTGCTCGGAATTTCATCGGGTGCGAAACTGGCAGTTGCGCTCGTGATGGTGACGGCATTACAGATTGGCATTTCGGTCAGTTCGTGGATGATGGTA
>JAFUWP010000236.1 GCA_017483405.1 Oscillospiraceae bacterium
AGTTTTTCGTTAGTCGCGCCGGTGTCATGGCCTTCGAGCCAGTAGGTATCCATACTTTCACGCGCCGGATGATTCTGGGGGAAGTTGAGTTTATCGAAAGCGTATAATTCGCTTGTAATATCTTCTTCTTCGTAGATTTCAAAGCCCAGCGAACGGAATGCATCATTCAGGTCATAGCACATCTGGGTGATGGGATGCAGTCCGCCGGAGAGCGGTGCAATACCTGGGACAGTGACATCAAAATCAGCAGGGATTTCCGAAGCTTTCAGGACTAATTCTTCGCGTTTCTGTTCCACCAGAGCGGTCAGTTTGCCCTTGATTTCGTTGACGATACGGCCGATTTCAGGGCGTTCGGATTTGTCGAGTTTCGGCATTTCCTTCATGATTTCTGTTAAAGAACCCTGTTTTCCGAGCAGAGAAGCCTTGACTTCCTGAAGGGCATTTTCTGTTCCGGCGGCGAGGATTTTCGCCTTGCCTTCGCGCAGAAGTTCTTCGAGTTTTTCTTTCAAAATAATTCCTCCGTTTCTGAAATATATCAAACTTAGAACTTTATTATTATATCACATTCTGAGGGGACTGTCAAGATTTTTTGGCATCCTGTTTTTCGTCCTGATATTTTTTCCATGCGGCGCGAATCCAGTCCGGAACGCCGAAATCATATTTCATTTCTTCGGGCTTGGCACTTCCGGCAACGGAAACCATAGAAAGATACTGATAGACTTCTGCCGGTTCTTTGGTCAGGGCGGTGAAGATTTCACGGCTCAGGTTATAACGCTCGAACAGAGGACGATAGCGTTCCTCATAGACGGAAGTACTGTTAATCAGACAGAGTTTCTGCACCAGACGGAGCACTTTGTTCTGAATCCGGCTGACATGTTCTTTGGACATATTCAGTTTCTTGGCGATTTCGGCAAGGGATTTCCCCTGCATTCTCAGCCGGATGACTTCGATGTGCTGTTCTTTTTCTTCTGTATTTTCGACTAGGAATTCCAGAACGGTAGGATATTTGAGAATATAATATTCTCCTCTGGTTTCGTAGATTCTGTCAGAAGCTCTCATTTCATGAAGAATATCTGCTAAGATTTTCTTATCCATCGAGACGGGCATATCTTCGCGGAGCATGGTTTCGGAAAGGCCTGACATCTGTCTGTTGCGGATAAGTCCGGTGATATATCTGTCAAGCAGAGCGCGGACATGAATATCTTTATACCAGAGATTCCAGCAATTTTCTTTCGTCCTGTTTTTTTCGGGCAGTGCGGCACTGAGATATAACTTCAAAGCCCGCTGTTTGGACGGTGTGATATTGAGGTCAGTGAGTTCTTCCAGAAATTCCTCAAGATACTGCCGGATTTCTCTGGAAACCGGTTTGGATTCAGGATATACCGGATTTTCTTTTGCTTTTTTATATCTGCGGATTTCTTCGAGTGTTTTTTCATCAATATGCGGAATCTTCCGGAATGTTTCATCATCTTCCAGCACGAGCTGACGCGAACTCCGGATATGCACACGGAGCAGACCATTCTTAGCCTTGACGGAAAGCGGCATTTCATCCACATAGACGATTTCTTCTTCTGCGAGCATTTCTTCGGTCATGGGAGTCAGAATTTCTTCTTCGGGTTCTTCATCAATGGCCGGAATTTTATCATCATCCTGTTCCTCCCAGTCAGTGACGGACGGGATTTCCGGCAGATAATCCGCATCTTCATCGAGCAGAGGGGTATTATTTACCGCATTGACGGGCATGGAAAGCAAATCCACTTCGCTCAAATCCAGAACAGACGGAATCTGCGGAAGAATATCCAGTTCTGCCTCTGAGAGGTCGCCGCTGAATTCCGCATCGGGACGTTCGGGCACTTCGATAGACGGAACATTCTGTGCCTTATTGCTGTCGAAATTAAAAAATGCCGAGATTTCGGGCAGATTTTCCAAATCTGATTTTGCTTTTGCCTTTTCTTTTTCATTTTCATCAGAAAAAGAAGGAATTGCCGGAATATTTTCCGCATCCTGTGCAGTTTCGGCAAGGGACAGAATATCGGGAGCAATATCAGAAACTTCATCAGGGAAATCATCCGGATTGGAAAAAGATGGGATTTCTATGACATCTTCTGTTTCCTCCGGTTTTTCCTCGGAAGAAAAAACGGAAATTTCGGGAAGATTTTCTTTTCTGGAGGCATCTTCTTCCAAATCTTCTATTGTTTTTGCGGCAGATTCCATATCCAGTGTATCCAGACCGGAGAAAGACGGAACATCCAGAACCGCTTCCGGCTCTGTTTCGAGCATTTCCGCAAACGGAAACGAGTCTGCCAAATCTTCCAGTTCCAGCGTATCAATATTAGAAATAGAGGGCACTTCGGGCAAGTCCGGAATCTGATTTGATTTCATCTGCGCATTGTTCTTTTTTTCATTTTTCATGTGAGTTCTCCTTTATGTGCCGTTTACATGTATGAATTTCCTGTGCCATACAGATGTTATTCTTTTATATTATAACATAAATTTTGAGATTAGTCAATATGATTTTCATGAAAATTATACAGAAAAAAACGGACAGATAATCTGTCCGTTGGGAAAAATTTATTTTATTCATAAATTATTTAAAATGCAGTGTCGGAATTCTCTTGAGAACAAGCTCATAAAGCGTTACAGATGACGCAACTCCCATGATGCCCTGTACCAAATCGGTCGGCACACCGATGACTGCCGCCGCAAAAGAGCCATACATAACGGCCTCAAATCCAACATAGCCGGCTGTCATGATGATTTCTGCCACACATGCGGCCGTGATTCGCGCCCAGAATGAGCCTGATTTTTCACAAAGCCGGTGATAAATATGATAAGATGCCAACGCCATCAGTGCTTTGATAATCAGTGTTGCAGGGGCAAATACCATATAACCCGAAATCAAATCCGCCAGAGCTGAACCGATTCCGGCCGCCGCCGCACCGTAGGCAGGCCCTAATATCCACGCAGATATATTCACTAAACAATCACCAAGATTCAGATACCCTTTTGTCGGAGACGGTATCTGAATCACGAGCGTTGCGACTGTTGTGAACGCTGTCAGCAATGCCGCCAGTGTGAGTTTCTGAAGATTCTGATTTTGATTCTGTTTCATGAAAAAATCAC
>JAFUWP010000237.1 GCA_017483405.1 Oscillospiraceae bacterium
AATTTTTTAAAAAAATAAAAAAACAGCATTCTGCACAAATCAGAATGCTGTTTTCTGGATAAATTGACGATAAATCAGGAGACATATTCTCTGACATGGAGTGTGATGCCGAGGGTATCGGCAACTTCCTGCGCGAGTTTAATTTCATCAGGAGAGATGATGTCCACAACAGTGAAGCAGGTATCGAGTCCATTTTTTTTGCAGTCCTGCGCGAACCGGAGCATAGTCTGATAAGCGTTATCGGGTTTGTTTCTGGGATTGGTAACACGGAGATAAGTTTCTGAGTCACCGCCGTTGAGGCTGATGGAAACTTTATCGAAGACTTCGGAAACGAGGTCGGAGGCCTTTCCGTTCTGGGAGGGAGAATAAATATCGGCAAGACCGTTGGTATTCAGGCGGAGGCATATTTCAGGCTGTACGGATTTAATCCATTTAGCGAGTTCGCAGGCGAAATCGAGTCTCATGGTAGGTTCGCCGTAACCGCAGAAGACAAGTTCCTGATATTTGGACAAATCGCGCTGAAGTAAATCGTTCTGCATTTCTTCCATACTGGGTTCATGTTCGAGCCAGAGAGGGTCAGAGCCATAAGCACCGTCCTCATTTTTGCGGATGCAGAAAATGCAGTTGCAGGAGCACTGATTTGTGATATTGATATAGAGGTTCTGGCCGACTTCATAAGAGAGCGTCATTGCTTTTTTCATAAAAACACATCCTTAAAAAAATATTTATTTATGATAGCCTGTATTCTTGTCAATCTGGAAAGCTCTGTAGATTTGCTCCATAAGCATGACGGATGCGAGAGCGTGAGGGAACGTCATTTCAGACATAGAGAGCTTGAAGAACGCAGAGTTTTTAAGATTCTGGTCTAATCCGAAAGAACTGCCGATGACAAAAGAAACAGCACTGTCCTGCATAGGAATTTTTCTTGTCAGGAGTTGAGAGAACTTCTGGCTGTCGAGTTGTTTGCCCTCGATGCAGAGGGGAATGAACAGGCCTTTTAGGTTTTTGCGGACAAGTTCAGCTTCTTGAGCGAGAGCTTTTTGAATTTCTTTTTGAGAAGGATTATCCGAGAGTCTGACGGCAGGGAGCTGAATGAACTGGAATTTACAGAAAGGGGTCAGGCGTTTGGCATAGAGTTCCTGTGCCTGTACGAGATGGGGTTCTTTCTGTTTGCCGACAGTGATTAAATCGATGATAAGCATTAGAAAACGACTGCACCTCCGGTAGTTTCTGCGGGGGCGATGCCGAGCAGGTAATCGGAATTCATTTTAAAATCGCGGAGATTCCGGACGACTGTACCGGATGCGATAGCAGGGGTATTGTTATGAGGGCTGAGATGGCCTAATAATAATCTGGTAGTGCCGTTACGGATGAGGAAATCAGCAAATTCAGCAGAATCCTGATTGGAGAGATGGCCATACTGAGAAGTGATGCGCCGTTTGAGTTCTGTCGGATAGATACCATTCCAGAGCATAGAAGGGTCATAATTGGCCTCCAGCAGAATCATATCACAGCCTTTGAGAGCGTTTCTGACTTCGGGGGTGACGATGCCCAAGTCTGTGCAGACAGCACAGTATTTATCATCACTGGTATGGATGTGATAACCGACACTGCCGGCGGCATCATGCATAGTAGGGAAAGCCGTAAGTTCGCATCCGCCGCAGTCAACGGCACGGGTATCAATGGGGATAGTCTGGATTTCTGGGGGGAGATGGCCGTTATGTTCAAGTACTTCGAGGGTTGTTTGAGAGCCGTATACAGGAACTTTAAGTTTTTTAGATAGGACTTTCAGGCCTTTGACATGGTCGCTGTGGGTATGGGTGATGAAGATACCTTTCACGGCGGAAGATGCAAGGGAATTACAGGAAAGGGCTTCGAGAATTTTTTTGCAGCTTGCGCCGGCATCAATGAGGATGCCTTCATTCTGTGAGCCGATGTAAGAGGCATTCGCCTTACTGGAGCTGAAAAGGGGATAAAATTTTGCCATAACAGAGAAACTCCTGACTGAACTAAAAAGCATGGCAGCACTGCGATGTGCTGCCGGAAGGGTTATTTTTTTTCTGGGATAATTTTGGCAATATCCGCGCCGATGCCGCGGAGTTTGCCGGCAATATCGGCATAACCGCGTTCAATATGGCGGATGTCAGTGATGGAAGTCTGACCATCAGCGGCGAGTCCGGCGATAATCATAGCCGCACCGGCGCGGAGGTCACAGGCTTCGACACACGCGCCCTGAAGTTGAGCACTGCCATGAACGAGAGCACCGCTCTGTGTGATGTCGATTTTTGCGCTCATTTTGGCGAGTTCCTTAACGTAGCGGAAACGGTCTTCCCAGACATTTTCGGTGATAGTGCTCTGACCGTCAGCGAGGGTAAGGAGGACAGCCATTTGCGGCTGCATATCGGTCGGGAAACCTGGGTAAGGTTCAGTCTTGATGTTGACGGGCTGAAAGAGAACATTATCCTTGACGAATACATGAACGGTGTCTTCGTCTTCGAGTTCTTCGACAGTCACGCCGGCATCGCGGAGTTTAGCGGTAATGGCTTCGAGGTGTTTCGGGATAACGCCCTTGATGAAGACATCCCCTCTGGTGACAGCGGCGGCAATCATGAACGTACCGGCCTCAATCTGGTCGGGAACAACAGGATAGCGATAATCGACAGTAGAGCCTTCACCGGCATTGCCTGCGAGTTTGTCGACACCTTTGATTTTGATAGTATCTGTACCTGCGCCCTTGATGCGCGCGCCCATATAGTTGAGGAAATTGGCTAAATCTACGATATGGGGTTCTTTGGCGGCATTCTCGATGATAGTAGTGCCTTTTGCCTTGACAGCGGCGAGGATAGCATTCATCGTAGCACCGACAGAGACAACGTCCATACTGATGACATCGCCCTGAAGTTGTTCGGCATGTAATTCGACAATATCGGATGCTTTGTCG
>JAFUWP010000238.1 GCA_017483405.1 Oscillospiraceae bacterium
ATATGCTATCACTGCGAACTGCCGGATTTTCCGGAACAAATCCAGAAAAATATAATTATCTTCTTCTCGAAAGAAGAACCTGCCCGAAAATCCCGTCCCCGTCTGATGAAAGCCTATCCGAAGGCGAAATTCAGAGACATGAACGGCTATGGCCACTGCGGATTTCAGACAGTTCATCCGCGCGCTTATGCCGAAATGCTCCGGCGCGCCGCAGAACATCTGTTATAATCAAAAATCAGACCCGAAATCATTGACTTCGGGTCTGAACTTATTTTCTGAAAAATTTATTGTGTTACTGTGCTACATAGTTAACAGCCGTATTGACGAAGTTTTCACCACCGTAGGTATCTACAATCGTCATAGCCGATTTATCATATTTAATGTCGATAACAAATCCGCAGAATCCAGGGTTATTCTTCAAATCAACTGCAACTTTGACAGTATCGCCCTGCTTTGCAGAAACGCTGTTGACTTTCAGCGCGAAATCATCAGCCGGAAAATCTGCCTGTTTCTGAACTTCTGTGTTGACAGCTACTTCACCATTGATGATTTCCGGATGATAGGCTTTTACTTCCCAGCTTGCAATATCAGCCTTTTCGATAGTTATTGGATAACTTCCGTCCGGAATGTCTTTATTGACTTCAAATTCGATAATCAGGAATTCGCCTTCAAAGAGGAAGTCACCTTCCTGCGACATATCCAGCCAGTAAGCTTTACAGAGGTCATAAGACGGCGTATAGCTGGAAGTATTTCCGCCGGCTTCAGTAGGCTTGAGCGTAGCCGGATTTTCGGCAGGTTCGGTCACAACAACAGTTTCCGTTACGGGAACGGCTTCTGTCTGGGGCTGACCTGCGGCATCGGTAACAGGCTGTCCGCCGGCTTCGGTTACAGCAACATATTCTGTAACGGTAACGACTTCGGTCTGTTCCTGACCTTTGGCATCGGTGACAGGCTGACCCTTATCATCGGTTACTTTGACATATTCCGTTGCCGGAACAACTGCTACAGAAGTAGTAGCTGTTTTTTCCGTATTATTTCCGGCCGCGGTAGTGGCAGCACCGCCGGAAACATCACTGCCTTCAGCATTTTCAGCACCTTCTGCGGATTCGCCGACTTCTTCGGTCACTTCTTCGCCCGTGCCGACATCATGCACGAATGTCAGCGGCTGTTTTGTCTGGTCGAGGGAAATGGTTTCCTGCGGAGCGGCGGCTTCAGAATTTCCGCCTTCGCTGTTGCTGGAGCACCCGAATGCGGTCACCGCGAGTGAGGCAATCAGGCAGACAGTGAGAATTTTCTTAAAATTATGTTTCATGATAATTTCATACCTTCCTTTCAAAAAGCGCATGTTTCAGCTTATTTTATTATACACTTTTTCGATACACTTGTCAAGGCCTTTTTGTTTACCAGAAAATGAAAATCTATTGACAGTTTGTAATTTTTAGCATAAACATATTGCAAAACGGTACAGAATATGCTATAATAAATATTCAGGAGGTGTTTTATTTTTATGATTACAATCAAAACATACAGAGGGCACATACGCAACTGGGAAGCCCTCAGCAAAGAACTCGGCCTTGATGTTTCCGCTATGACCAGAGAAGAACGCGAACAGGCGATTATCATCAAAGCCTACGAAACATGGGGGAAAAACCTCGCTGACCATTTCTACGGCATGTTTGCCTTCGCACTCTGGGATGATGATGCTCAGGAATTATTCTGCCTGCGTGACCAGTTCGGTACGAAACCGTTCTATTACTATCTGACGGAAGATAATCAGCTGTTATACGGCACTTTCATCAGGGATATTATCAATCAGAAAGGTTTCGTCAAGGAAATCAACAAAGATATGCTCCAGATTTACATGACGCTGACGTATGTTGCTGGTGAAGATACGTTCTTCAAGGGACTGAAAAAATTAATGCCAGCGCATTATCTGGTATTCAAAAACGGAAAAATCGAACTCACCCGCTACTGGAAACCGGAAT
>JAFUWP010000239.1 GCA_017483405.1 Oscillospiraceae bacterium
GTCCTGACCAAAGAAAAATCCGTTTCCGAACCGATTACCAAAGCAGATTTATACTTAGCCGGATTCAGCGGAATTCCGAACAGTGCCGAACGGCGGAGAGCTTTTCAGAAAGAATTAGGCCTTCCGGCGAATCTGTCAGCGACAGCATTTCTGGAAGTGCTCAATTCCATGATGTCAAGAGAAGAATTTCTACAGAAAACAGAATTCCTGAAAGAAGATGATACTTCATGCAGTTAGCATCATTGACGTTTGTGATTGTGATTCTGCCGATAATTCTGCTGATATATTATCTTCTTCCGGACAGGGCAAGACAGGGCTTTCTTGTGATAAGCGGTTTTCTGTTATACGGCTGGGGGAGTCCGTTAAGAATTTTATATCCGGCGGCGTTTCTTTGTTATGACTACGGAACGGGATTATTATTGGAAAAATGCCGGAAGAATAAAATAATTTCTGTTATTGTTCTGTGTTTTTCGGTGATAGTGCAGATTACGGCGATGTCTTATATCCGGAATACTGCACAGGAGAATCAGTTTTTCCCGTTCGGCATTGCGATTTATACATTACAGGGGTTAGGCTATCTGACGGGGATTTACCGGAGGCATCATTCTGCGGAAGGAAATTTCTTTGCACTGGGAGCATATCTGTTATTTTTTCCGGCACTGTTTGCCGGAGGGTTATTCAGTTACGGGGAATTTGCGGAACAAAATCGGCATAAATATATGAATATTGTCTCTCTGAGCGATGGCTTGAGCCTGTTTATCCGCGGACTTGCGGAAAAGGTCGTTCTTGCCGATACGTTCGGTTATATCTTCCGCGAATTACAGCAGATTGCACCTGAAAATATGAGTATGCTCACCGCATGGCTGACAACTATCATATTTTCGATGTATCTGTATTTTGAATTGCTGGGCTATTCCGAGATGGCAAGAGGACTGGGGAAATGTTTCGGCTATGAACTCCCGAAGAATTTCAGTCATCCGTTTTTCACATCCAGTATGACAGCCTTCATGAAAAGCTGGAATATCACGCTTGTGATGTGGTTCGAGACGAATTTCAGAAGGGTATTGTTCCGGAATTATTCTAAAAAATGGGCATGTCACATCGGATTCGTTCTGATGTGGATATTAATCGGCGCATGGTACGGCATGAAACCGCAGTTTATTTTATGGGGTCTGCTGATTGGCTTATTCCTGCTGAATGAGAAATTATTTCTGGAAAAAATCATCCGGCAGAAATATATTGCAGGTGTTGTCTATACGGCGATAGTCTCGCAGTTTTTATGGGTATTGTTTTTCAGTGACAGCTTTCAGCAGGCCGGCGGATACTGGAAGGCAATGTTAGGATTCGGAAACGGAATCCTCGACCAGACAGGCATTTATTTTCTGTTTTCGTATATCGCGCTGATTCTGACAGGATTCTACATCGCAACGGATTTGTTCCGGAACATCGCAGAACGTGTAACAGCCTCGAAATTCGGGCAGAAACTGACATCCTTCATGCCGTTGTTTCATAGTTTTCTGCTGATATTCTGTCTTGCTTCGATGCTGTATGGCAGACAAAGCGAACATCTCTGGCTGTGGCTGTAATGAGGAGCTTGTATCATGAAGAAAATCAAAAAACAACATAAATCCGCACATCGGACGATGATTTTAATGATTTTAGTCTATCTGACTGTTGTCATCGGAACGGCTGAGAATCTGAATCTTTCTGAACTGCCCGTTCCGGATGGTGAAACACTCCTGAACGGTGCGTGGACAGACGAACTCGAAACCTGTCTGAAACAGAATCTCGGCTTTCATGATATGCTGTTTCAGCTCAAAAGTCAGACGGATTTAATCATCGGGGAAAAAATGATTCAGGGTGTCTACATCACGGATGAACGGCTTATCGAAAAGCAGGTTTCGGCAGAGGCCGGAGATGCCGGAATCATCAATCATTTTTATCAGGAATATCATATTCCGACTTATCTGGTATTAGTGCCGTCAGCATCGGAAATCTATGAAAGCACCCTTCCGGCGAATTCGCTCAATGCGAATCAGGAAAAAATGATGAAAAGCATCTATTCCGATACCGAAACCGGAATCCGCTGTGTCGATGCCTATCATATTCTGAGTTCGCTGGAAGATAGTTATATCTATTACCGGACAGATTCACACTGGACGAGCTACGGCGCGTATGAAGTCTATCAGTCCGCGATTCAGAAAATGGGTTTTGCGCCGGTATCGTATCAGAAATATGTGATTTCCCATCTGAGTACGGATTTCAGAGGGGATTTATATCAGAAAACACTGTATGACGGCATCAAGCCCGATGTTCTGGATTGTTATACCTACGAAAAGGGGAGCGAAATCACTGACATCAGAGTCCGCTATCAGGATGGTACTATCGAGAAGCGTTCCGGATTATATGACAAATCCGCACTCGAAACGGATGAGATGTATCGTTTTTATCTGGGCGAACCCTGTCAGCGGATGATTATCCGGACAAATCTGGATAACGATAAAAAATTATTATTATATAAAGATGATTTCGGAGACTGTATGATTCCGTTTCTGTTACAGCATTACAGTGAAATCTGCGTGGTGAATCTGGAACAGACCGGAAATCAGTTTCAGGAAGTGGCAGAACCATCAGACTACACGCAGGCCATGTTTTTATGCAGTGTCACAAACTGGCAGGAGATTTTTCAATGATGAATTTATATTGTAAAATATTTGTAGATACAAAAA
>JAFUWP010000240.1 GCA_017483405.1 Oscillospiraceae bacterium
CATCCCGATATGACCGGACGAGAAAATATCTATACAAATGCCTCCATCTTCGGACTGACCAGAAAAGAAATCGATAAGCGATTGCAGGAAATTATTGATTTCTCCGAACTCGAAGAATTTATCGACAATCCGGTCAGGACGTATTCTTCCGGCATGTATATGAGATTAGCCTTTTCCGTGGCGATTAATGTGGATGCCAATATTCTCCTGATAGATGAAATCCTCGCTGTCGGAGATGCCAACTTCCAGAAGAAATGCTTCGATAAACTCAGAGAAATCAAATCTCACGGCACGACTATCGTGATAGTCTCTCACGCTCTAGAACAGATTGAGCAAATCTGTGAAACATCCTACTGGATTGAAGACGGCTTGATTAAAGATTCCGGTACACCGAAAACCGTCCATGACCACTATCTGAAAAGCATGGAAGAAAAGCGCAATCAACAGCTTGAAAAACAGCATCATCAGGAAAATCAGGACAAGCCTCCGAAATCGGAAACATCCGAAACAGAACAACTTCCGGATTTCTGCGAAAAAACTGCTGTCCGCATGGGGACGGGTGCTGTCCGGTTCACGAATGCGATGCTCTGCAATCTCGAAAATCAGAAACAGTTTATCTTCAATTCCGAGGATAAAATCAAAATCGTTCTGGAATATGAATCTTTTCAGCCGGATTTGAAAGGCAATTTCGGATACGGTATTTTCAGAGAGGACAGTCTGCACTGTTACGGGACGAATATCCTCATCGAAACCGGTGACTATATTCCGGTGCAGAAAAAAGGCAGAGTGGAAATCATCTTTCAGAACAGCTTGTTACCGGCGAAATATTTTCTTGATATTGCAGTACATTCCCATGACGGAATTATTTTCGATGACATCCGGCAGGCGATTTCGTTTGTCGTTTCTTCTGATAAATATGATATTGGAGTCTGCCGTCTGCATTCTGAATTTTCATGGAGGTGAATTTGTTTGAGTCTCTATACCAAAATCATCCGGTTTCTGCTCCGTGACCTGTATGCTCGGAATGATGTCGCAAGAGAAGAAACAAAATCCGTTTCGGAAGACCTGCACCATCAGCTTGCAGAAGCCAATCAGAAAAATGAAAAATTACAGAACCGGATTCTACAGCTCGAACAGCAGACCAGTGAACTGATACAGGAACTGACACATTCCCAGAATTATTTTCAGGAAATTATCGAACAGTCCAATGATGCCCATGACCGGCGCGAAGAACGCTCCGAAAAGCGTCTCGACTGTCTCGAACACTATCGAACCGAAACCGAAAAACGAATGCAGTCCGATGATGAAACGACTCTCGGCCTTGCGCATCGAACCGAATGCATTGAACAAGCCCTTCGGGAATGTCATATCTATGAAAATCCGTTGCAGTTATTCAATAAAAAGACGTATTCGCAGGCCGGAGAAGATGCGATTCTGCTTTATGCCTGTGCGATGCTCGGCATTTCTCTGCATGAATGTAATTATCTGGATTTAGGCGCGAATAAGCCCATCGAGATGAGCAACACGTATTTCTTTTATGAACAGGGCGCAAGAGGTGTACTTCTCGAAGCGAATCCGTTACTGATTCCGGATTTGAAAAATCAGCGTTCCGGAGATGTGATTCTGAATCAGGCTGTTTCGGATAAATCTGATGAAACGGTGATATTCAACATTCTGAATCTGGATGGTCTGTCGAAAATCGGGGATGTTTCCGATGTTCTGGAACAGAATCCCTCGGCGAAGCTCGAAAAGTCTATCGAAATCAGGACAATCTGCTATAACGATATTATCGAGAAATATTTCGATAAGAAAGCTCCTGTTATCCTGAATCTGGATATTGAAGGCCTTGAAATGCAGATTCTCCAGAGTATGAATCTGGAACAGTACCGGCCGTTATTCATCATCATCGAGATGATACCCTATTCCAAAAAGCTGACAGCCGGCATCAAAGATGCAGAATTATTAAAATATCTGGAATCGGAAAATTATATTGAATATGCCTTTACGGGGATTAATTCTGTTTTTATTGATAAATTCCAGTATGAAAAATTCATTTCCTGAAAGGAGTGCTCCGGTCAATGCAGACCATTAATACAGAAGAAATTATGAAACAAATCCGTGCGGAAATTAAGGAAAAAGGCCTTGACAGCTCCATGCTGTCATTTGAGGAAATTCCGTTTGCACAGGAAGTCAGCCATGCAGACAAGAATTTTCAGCCGGCATCGTTACAGCAGAGCGCGGAATATTTAAGCATCCGGAATCAGATTGAACCTTACAAGCCGATTGAAGGCAATTTCTTGGTTGTCTTTATCAAGAAAGTCATCCGGAAACTCGTCAAGTTCTATATCATGCCCATCATGACCGAACAGAATGCCCTGAATCTGCATACAGCAAATGCGGTTCAGCAGATGAATAATTACATTCAGGACAGACAGGAATCCGATAAGATTGATATTTCTGCACTGGTTTCCAGAATTGATGAACTCGAAGCAAAACAATCCGCCAGCCGTCAGGAGATGAATGCGCTGAGAAGTCAGATAAAGGCATTACAGGCCGAAAATCAAGCACTGAAAGGACTGAAATCATGAGAATCATTCAGTTTCTGCCGACACTTGCATTCGGGGATGCTGTCGGAAATGATACAGTCGCCCTTCAGAATGCCATGAAGGAACTCGGCTATGAAACAGCCATCTTCGCGGAGGCTGTTGACCAGAGACTTCCGAAGGGAACAGCATCGGATTTATGCGCCGGAATGCCGGAACTCGATAAAGAAGATGTGATTTTATATCACATGTCCACGGGGTCGAAGTTAAACTACGAACTCGAAAAATATCCCTGCCGGAAAATCATGATTTATCATAATATCACCCCTCCGCATTTCTTTCACGGCTATAACGCACAGGCGGAATCGAATGCCCAGTATGGCCTTGATGGTCTGCATCATCTGGCGGGAAAAATAGATTACTGTTTAGCCGATTCCGATTTCAACAAATCCGATTTGCAGAAAGCCGGCTTTGTCTGTCCGATAGATGTCCGTCCGATTCTGATTCCCTTTTCCGATTATGAGAAAAAACCGGATTCCGGCATTATCAAAAAATATTCCGATGCGTATCAGAATATCATCTTTGTCGGCAGAATCGCGCCGAATAAGAAACAGCAGGATGTGATTTCGGCGTTTGCCTTTTATAAGAAAAATATCAATCCGAAATCGAGATTGATTTTTGTCGGAAACTGGGGCGGAATGGAAAAATATCATGACCGTCTGGTCAGTTATGTGAACGCGCTGGAGCTGGAAGATGTTATCTTTACAGGACATATCAAATTTCCGGAAATCTTAGCGTATTATAAAATTGCTGATTTATTTCTCTGCATGAGCGAACATGAAGGTTTCTGTGTGCCTCTTGTCGAGGCGATGTATTTTCAAGTGCCTGTTCTGGCATACAGGAGCTGTGCAGTTCCGTGGACACTCGGCGGAAGCGGATTCGTAACCGATTCTAAAAATCCTGCCGAAATCGCTCTCTTAATGCAGAAAATTCTGAATAATACAGAACTCAGAAATCAGATTATCGCGAATCAGAATGAAAGATTACAGGATTTTCAGTATGAAAAAATCAAAACTCTGTTTGCAGGTCAGCTCAGGAGTTTTCTACAGGAGAAATCAACATGAAGAAAATAGCATTTGTCATTCCGTGGTATGCTGAAAAAATCCCTGGCGGTGCGGAAATGGAAACCCGTGAAGTGACCAAGCATCTGCATCAGGCCGGCATGGATGTCGAAATTCTGACAACCTGCGTTCGGGAATTCGTCAGCGACTGGAATGAGGATTATTATCCGGAGGGTGTTGAAATCATTCAGGGGATTCCCGTCCGGAGATTCAAAGTCCGCAAACGCGATACCAGAGCGTTTGATGAAATCAATCTCAAGCTGATGAACCGGATTCAGCCCACTGAACCCGAAGAAAAAATTTTCATCCGCGAGATGATAAACAGTCCGGATTTATATGCTTATATCGCAGAGCATCGGGAGGAATATACCGCATTTGTCTATATTCCGTACATGTTCGGAACGACCTATTACGGCATTGCGCAGTGTCCGGAAAAAGCTGTCATGATTCCGTGCTTTCATGATGAAGCGTATCTGTATATGCAGATTTATAAGAAATTATATTCGCAGGTTGCTGGTATGATATTCAATGCCCGTCCGGAACTTGAATTAACCGAAAAAGTTTATGATATTTCCGGAGTCGAAAAAATCGTCATGGGCATTGGCATGGATGTCGATTTGAAAACCTATCCGGAAGAATTCCGGAAGAAATTCAGAATTCCGGAAAAGTTTATCCTCTATGCCGGAAGAAAAGATTCCGGAAAGAATGTGCATACACTTCTGAATTATTTCGGAGAATTCAAGAAACGGAATCCTTCGGATTTGAAATTAGTGCTTATCGGAGGCGGAGAAATTCACATTCCGGAGAGTGCTAGGAAAGATACCATAGATTTAGGTTTTGTCGATATTCAGGATAAATATAATGCTTACGGCGCGGCGGAAATTTTATGTCAGCCGTCCAAGAACGAAAGTTTTTCGCTGGTTATCATGGAAAGCTGGCTCTGTCATCGGCCTGTACTGGTTCATGATAAATGCGCCGTCACAAAGAATTTCGTACAGGAATCCAACGGCGGTTTATATTTCAACGACTATTTTGAATTTGAAGGCTGTCTGAATTATTTTCTGCATCATCCGGAGGAATCCGGCATCATGGGCGAAAACGGCAGAGAGTATGTCATGACACATTTCGACTGGAATGTCATCACGGAAAAATATCGGGCGTTCTTTGAAAAAATCGAAAAACGGCAAGGGGAATGCCTATGAATGTAATTCTGATTCTGACGGCTGTCAGTATGTTTCTGAGTCTGGCGACAAGCTGTATTCTGTTTCATAAAAGGCATATCGCAGAGATTCTGACACTGGGGATTTCATGGTTTTTCAGTTCCTATGTGTTCAGTACAATGATATTGTTTCTTCTGGATGTGTATCAGCTCAAGCGCGGAATACAGGCGACTTGTTTTACCGATGCCGTTTTCTTTCTGACGGCGGTGCTCACCTGCCGGAAAGTTCCGCTTCAGGAACTGAAAGCCGGATTCAGTCCGGAAAAAGAACTGAAAGTTTTTGTCATCCCTCTGCTGATTGCCCTGATGGGACTGCCTTTTGTCAGTCAGAAAAATGAACTGTTCGGCATGGGTCAGGATGAAGGCGTGTATCAGTGTGTCGCAATCAATTTCATGAACGGATATGATGACCGTCAGCAGGATTTTGAAGAATATCAGTTAATGGATTCGGATGAAGCAAGGGAAAATTTTCAAATATCGGTGCATAACAAGCTGGTCGGATATGACATTCCGGATGAGGACTATCCGGAAACCATCTATGACCGTGATGTCAGTCCGGTATCAGGAATCTATCACGGAATCCCGACTTATGCGGCACTGCTTGCCTTATGGGGAACGCTGGCCGGTATGGAACGCATGGCAGAGATTCAGACAGTATTTTATCTTCTGAGTATTTTTCTGATTTGCTTTGTCTGCGGTAATCTGAAACTGAAACCCTTTTCTAAACTGGTTTCCGCGGTGATGACGGCCTTGTCTCCGGTTGTGATATGGGTTGCAAAATCATCTCTGACTGAGATGTTCCTTGCTGTTCTGGTACTGTTATTTTTATATTTCCTGACGGATAAAGACCATCCGGAAGATTATTTTTATTCTATCGTTCCGATAGGGGTATTCAGCTGTTATCATGTATCTATTTATACGGTGATGCCTTATGTGATGATAATCTATGCAGGAATGTACTTCTTCACGAAACGGAAAGTCTTTGCCTCGATGCTGTTGTTTTCCGTAGTAGGCTATCCGATAAGCTATCTGATGATGAGACATATTCAGCCGTTCTATACAATGAATAATTATCGGTTTGTGTTCAATCAGCATATCACCATAAACAATATCACGCAGACAGTATTAATCACAAGCGGAGTGCTGATAATCCTCTGCATGATATATATCCTGATGGTCTGGAAGATGAAAAAAACAGTTTCTCTGGAAACATTTCTGGAAAAGCGTGAAAATACGGTCATCATGCAGTGGATTCTGATTTGTCTGACGGCACTGCCTCTGATTTATATTTTATACAAATCATTCAGCAAGCTGGATTCGATTGCAGATATTTCCGCGCTGACACTTGCCGGATTCGTTCTGAATTCGGGTGTTCTGCTGATTCCTGCCGGAATTGTGATGATATTCATCCGGCCGAAACTGTTTCTGGAGCAGGAAAGCAAGCTTGTAATTTTTGTATCATTTTTCTACTGTGTGCTGATATATTCGGCCTTTCTGAGATTTCAGATAGAATATTATTATTACTATGCGCGATATTTAGTGCCTTTCGTTCCGGTAGCCATATTATTCGCCGTTACTGCGCTTGATACCCTTGATAAAAAAATCATCATGACAGCATCGGCCGTGAGTGTCTGCGCCATGATACCCTATTCCGGATTTCTGGTTTCTCATAAAGATGATACCCGTATGGAATGGAACATTCTGGAAGATGTCACGGAACAAATCAGCAGTCATGACTGTGTCGTTATCGAAACCGGAATTCTGCCGACAATGTGGCTTCCCGTCCGTGCGATGACAGATGCATCCGTATTTCCGTCTGAAAAGAATCTGACCGAACAGCTCCGGAATCTTTCCGGACGTTACGAAACGATTCATGTCATCAGCATGACGGATTATACCTATCGGCTTGACGGCAATCTTGAAATCCTCTACCGGAATACTGTCCACTGTTCCGAAGATAAAAATTCAGGTGCATTTTCCTCTATGCCGATGTCCTTTTCCGAAACCGAAGAAACTTTATATCTCTATCGTTATCTGAATTATCAGACCGTCTATACGGCCGAAGATGTCGAACGCTTTCAGCTTTATGGTATTGATGATTATGATAAGGATTTCTGCTGGACAATCAGTCAGGCTTCGGCGGTGCGGTGTACTCTCCGGAAGAAGGCTTACACCATGACGCTGACGCTCGGAAGTACTCTCCCTTTGAAAGAAATGGGAAAAGAAAGATTCACCATCCGGCTGTCCGTCAATGGCATTCTGGCAGATGTGGAAGTTCTCACCAGACAGAACAATCACCAGATAATTACACTGGATATTCCGGAAACCTGTCTGAATGATGGTTCTAATATCATCAGTTTTCAGACGGATGTATGGCAGGCATCTGCCGTCAACCCTGCCGATACCAGAACTATCGGCATACCCATCAAATCGCTTGTATTTCAGGAAAGGTAGTGAACTATGAAATTAATCATTCAGATTCCCTGCTATAACGAAGAAGAAACGCTTGAACTTGCTTATCGTGATTTGCCCCGTAAAATCAAAGGCATTGACGAAATCGAATATTTAATCATCAATGACGGCAGTCAGGATAATACCGTTCAGAAAGCCCGTGAATTAGGCTTTCATCATATTGTTTCCTTCAAGCAGAACAAGGGCCTTGCGAAAGGCTTCATGGCCGGACTGGATGCCTGTCTGCATCTGGGCGCGGATATTATCGTCAATACCGATGCCGATAATCAGTACTGCGGTGCGGATATTAAAAAGCTCGTCCGTCCGATTCTCGAAGATAAAGCTGATATTGTCATCGGTGAAAGGCCTATCGACCAGACGGAGCATTTTTCATGGCTGAAGTAGAAATTCCAGCATTTAGGGAGCTGGGTAGTGCGTGTGGCATCCGGAACGGATATTCCGGATGCGCCGAGCGGATTCCGAGCCTATTCGAGAGAAGCCGCTCTCAGAATGAATGTGGTGAATGAATATACCTACACGCTGGAAACGATTATTCAGGCAGGACATAACAAAATCGCGATGACTTCCGTCCCCATCCGGACGAATGCCGAAACGCGTCCTTCGAGATTATTTTCCAGTATGTGGAAATATATGAAGCGTTCCGCGACAGTCATCACGCGTTCGTTTGTGATGTACAGTCCGCTGAAATTTTTCAGTATCGTAGGGGGAATTTTATTTCTGCTCGGCGCGATACTGGGAATCCGGTTTCTGGTATTCATGGCGATGGGGGATGGCCATGGGCATGTGCAGTCACTGATACTGACTGCGATTCTCATCATGCTGGGATTCCAGACAATCACAATCGGACTGCTGGGAGATACCATCGCCGCCAACCGGAAAATTCTCGAAGATGTACAGTATCGCGTCCGCAAAATGGACTGCGACCCGAAACGCAGAAGGATAAAGAGCCATGAAAAAAAATCTGATTCAGGTCATTAAAATCATTTTCTTTCTGCTGGTGATTTACTTTCTGGGGAGTTACTTTCTGGATAACTGGGAGAAAATCAAAGAAATCGACTGGAATATTGACGCATTCAGTCTGACAGTATCGTTTCTGCTGTATTTTGCCTATATTGTGACACTGGCATCGCTGTGGCACTTCATCACGAAGCTGAATCAATGCAGTATCGGGCATTTTGATGCCGTTATCGCGTATCTGTATTCGATTCCAGGGAAATACATCCCTGGGAAAGTCTTTATGTTAGCGGCGCGGTGTCCGGCATACGAGAAGCAGAATCAGCCATTGAGAAAAATTACCGTCTGCTTTCTGCTTGAAAATGCCTGTACACTTCTGGGCGCGGCGTTTCTGTTTCTGATTTCGCTGTTCTTCTTCCCGAATGACCTGCTCGAAAATTATAAATATCTGACGGTTCTGCTGATAATTGCATTTTTTATATGCATCAATCCGAAGATAATTAATTTCTTTCTGGGGATTGTCGGAAAAATCGCTAAGAAAGATATGCTGATTCCCGTAACTTATCCCGATATGCTGAAAACTGTCTTATTATTTATCGCGAACTGGTTAGTTGCCGGTTCTGGGTTTTATATGCTCGTACATGCGGTATATCCTGTACCGGCTTCACAGTGGCTGTATATCGGCGGAATTTATGGATTATCGACAATCATCGGGATTCTTGCGCTGTTCGCGCCGAGCGGACTGGGTGTCCGTGAAGGCATTCTGACCGCAGGACTATGCTTAATCATGCCCGAAGAATATGCTCTGACTATCTCCCTGATTTCGAGATTATGGCAGACAGTTGCCGAAATTATCTTAGTTTCCGGCGCGTTTCTGGTGAATCAGGCAGTCAAGCTCTCACGAAAACCTAAACAGAATATATAAAATATGAACTATCACATATTTTGTGATAGTTCGATTTTTTGATAATTTTTTCAAATATTGACAAAATAAATATTTCATGATATAATAGTGATGTTGCCAATCTCCGACCTAATTGGAAGGAGGTGAACACCAGATGGAGATAATTACATCATTTCTTGTTTCTGTCGTAGCAGGGGTAGTAGCTTATTACATCTGTAAGTGGCTGGATGGTCTCAAGAAGTAAAATAAGAAGGCAACACAGCACAAAAACACTCGGAGGTGGCCGCCTCCGAGTGTTTTTTGTTTGTGAACACCATAGATTGATAATTACATCTTTTCACTCTTTATTATACACAATAATTTTCAGTTTGTCAAGTGGTTAAGATTTATTTTTTTGATAAATTAATGACAAGCCTTTCAGTAATAAATCATCATCCAGAATGATTTCAGACTTACAGAGCGGAATCACCGTGCCGGAAAGCCCGCCGGTCGCGATGACGGTACATTTTTCGCCGAGTTCCTCCTCGATTCTGGAAATCATGCCATCGAGAGAAGATGCTGTCGCGTACATGATACCGGATTTCATACAGTCAACCGTATTCGAGCCGATAACTTTCTTAGGGGCTTCAAAACCGATTTTCGGGAGCTGGGAAGTCTTATCGACAAGCGCGTTCATGGAAACCGCCATACCGGTCATGATAACTCCGCCGATATACTGTTTTTTAGAGTTAATCACAGAAAGTGTTGTTGCCGTGCCCATATCAATGATAATCTGCGGAACGGGATATTCATGCAGACCTGCGACAGCATCCACAACCAAATCAGAACCGAGCTGGGCAGGATTATCAATCACGATATTCAGGCC
>JAFUWP010000016.1 GCA_017483405.1 Oscillospiraceae bacterium
AGCTTTATGATACCTTCCGGAACAGAATGATATTTCCGGCGGTGGATTTCCGCGGAAATGTCACCGGATTCGGCGGACGGGCTGTTGAAAATGCCTCTCCCCCGTTTCTGTATGCCGGAATAGCATCGGAAAATACTATTTTTTCCCTGAATTTCGCAAAAAAAGAAATGACTTCCAAAGTTCTGATTCTTGCGGAAGATTATTTCTGTGCCTGTGCGGTCTATCAGGCCGGATTTGAAAATGTCATCGCAATTCCGGATGTTTTCACCGCATATCATGCGAAATCAGTCGCGCAGTATGCCGAACAGCTGACGGTGATTTCCAGTCCGGCTTTCCATTACGGTGATATGCAGAATCTCCGAAATCATTGCAGTTCCGCCGGAATTCCGGTAAAAATCGCGGTTCTGCAAAATGCGTTCGATTCTGCTGATTTCCTCCGGAATTACGGAAAAGAGGCCTTCCGGAATCTTCTGGATAATGCCGGCGATGCCGTCCAGACGGCCTTACAGAATTCCGTGCAGGGTCTTGATGAGGAATTCGACAGAAGTACCATCATCCGGAAATCTGCCGAAGTGCTTTCCGGAATCAGAAATCCTCTGGAACGGGAAGTATATCTCAGCCGGACAGCTAAGGAATTACATCTTTCTCCGGAACAGATGCAGTCAGAAATCGACAGGCTTTCCGGCAAAAAAGAGAAATTCCATCCGGAAACTTCGCGCGCACTCCAGAAAGAAGAACTGAATACTTCAAAAGGCAATCGGAGACAGCGCGGTGCAGAAGAACAGATTCTCATCTATCTGATGCGCTATCCCGAAGAAATCCCGAATATCCGAGAAAAACTTTCTCCCGAACGGCTCGTGACGGATTCCGGACGGGCATTTTATCAGCGCATCTGTCAGCAGAATGGCATCCCACAAGAAATCCCTCCGGAACTTGCGGAAATCATCCGGAAATATCAGGAAATTGATTTCACGGCCGAAAGCACGGATGACTGTATTCAGATTTTAACCTCCTCCCGAAAGCAGGTGAATGCATGAATCCTCTGCCGGATGAATTTCTGTTCACCCTTCTGGAAAAAAATAAAATCGCCGATGAATTCCGGAATCACGGCATTTCGCTGAATGCCTGTAACGAAGGTTTTTCCTGCTCCTGTCCGTTTCATTCGGAAAGCGGAAGTTCCTGTATTATTTATCCGGATACGCATAATTTTTTATGTTCCGGATGCGGTGCAGGCGGTGATGTCATCACGTTCCTGATGCTGAGGCAGAATCTTTCTTATGAAGAAGCCGTTCAGGAACTCGCCCAGCGATGCGGTCTGCAAATTCCGGATATTTCTCCCGAAGAAGCCGGCCGGATACGCAGAAAACGGGAACGCTGTTATGAAATCAATCGGGAAACGGCGAATTTCTATTATCAAAATCTTCTGAAAGGTTCTGACCGCCGAGGACTCGCCTATTTTCGGGAAAGACAGCTTACTCCGCGGACGATTCAGGCTTATGGTTTAGGCTACGCGCCGGATGACTGGCATCAGCTGTATCAGTATCTGACGCGGAAAGGCTATTCCGATGAAGAACTTCTTCTCGCGAACGTCTGCCGGAAAAGCGAAAAAGGTAATCTCTATGATAATTTCCGCAACAGGGTGATATTTCCGATTGTGGATATGCATCATCATGTGATTGGATTCGGCGGACGTGTCCTCGATGACAGCAAGCCGAAATATCTCAATACCAGTGATACCCCTGTTTTCGATAAGGGACGGAATCTGTTTTCCCTGCATTTCGCCGGACAGAATCCCCCCTGTACGCTGATTCTTGCAGAAGGCTATATGGATGTGATTGCTTTGCATCAGGCAGGATTTCCGAACGCTGTCGCGACACTCGGCACGGCCATCACCCCTCAGCAGGCGAGACTGATGAAGCAATATGCCGACAGAGTAATTATTTCTTATGATAACGACTCGGCCGGCCAGAACGCTACCAACAAGGCGATTCAGCATTTTCGTGATGTGGGACTTTCTGCCGGAATTCTGCATATCGATGAAGATGCGAAAGACCCTGACGAATATCTCAAGAAATTCGGCGCGGAACGCTTTCGCCTTCTGCTGAAACGCGCCCGAAATGTTACGGATTTTCAGCTTGACCGATGCCGGAACGGGCTGGATTTACAGACCGATACCGGAAAAGTCATGTATCTGCGCCGGATTGCACAGGTACTTGCTGAAATCCATCACGAAAAAGAAAGAGAAATTTACATTATCCGTATGGCGCAGGAACTGGAAATCCGTCCGGATGTCCTGAAAAAACAGGTCGATACGTTCCGGAACGGACAGAAAAAAAATCATTCCCACGAATTATTTCACCACGCCGAAACGGGTTTTCATACCAGAGATGAAATCAATCCGG
>JAFUWP010000241.1 GCA_017483405.1 Oscillospiraceae bacterium
AGTTGTTGTGGTGGTAGTCGTTTCCGGAGTTGTAGTGGTTGTTGTAGTAGTTGTCGTTTCAGTTGTGGAAGTTGTCGTAGTTGTGGTTGTTTCGGTGGGAGTAGTTTCTGTTTCTGTAGGGGGAGTTTCTATAGATTCGCCGGTATCGTTTGCGAAAAGCTGTACCCAATAGAGCATTCCTCCGCTGTATGTAACGCCTACCCCGATATACTTATAGGATGAATTCAGGATACGTCCCTTCTGGTTGGAATTAGTCATCCAGTCGCCGATAACTTCTTCAGCATCATCCTGTCCGTAAGCGATGTTTTCACCGCCCTGAGAAGCATTGATGCCATACTCTTTCAGAATGGTGATACCGGATTGACCGTTCGGCCGTTTGGATGAAAACAGACCAGTAATTTCTTCCGCACGTGCGGCGGCGGCCTGCATCATCAAAGGGGAGGCCGTTACCGGCGCGATGCCTTTTGCGGCGCGTTCTTGATTGACAAGTTCAACCACTCTGTTGATTTCGGATTCGTATGCCGCACTGACAACCATCGGCTTGGAAACCGGTTCGCAGTACGCGCCCGATGCTCCTGAAAGCATAATTCCTGCTGAAAGCAGTATGGCAAGATTTTTTTTCAGTTTCATAGTATAAAATCCTCCTGTGAAAAATTAATTCTTAAGTTTATCATAGCAGATAATTGATAAAAAGACAAGTGTTTTTTGATAATTTTTGAAAAAATCTGCTGTCTGCACAAAAGGAGTTTGTATAGTTATACTATTTCTCACAAAAAATCTGCGGATGCAGGCACTTGACAAAATCGGAATTTTATGTCAAAATAATAGTAATTTCATAACAGGAGAGTTTTTTCATGATGAAGAAAATAAATATAATGGGTCTGACATTATCTCAGACGGCGGCACTCGCGCCGATGGCCGGTGTAGCGGATACTTCCTACAGGCAGTTATGTGCCGAAATGGGCGCGGTGATGATGGTTAGTGAAATGATTTCCGCAAAAGGCCTCTGCTATGACAGCAAGGGAAGTGCTGAACTCTGCCGGATTTCCGATGCAGAACGTCCTATGGGTCTGCAATTGTTCGGTAGTGAACCGGAATTCATCGCCAGAGTTGTCAGCATGGTTCAGGAATATCGGCCGGACTGGATTGATTTGAATATGGGCTGTCCCGTTCCGAAAGTTGTGAATACCGGTGCAGGCTCGGCACTGATGAAAACCCCCGAACTCGCGGAAATGTGCATCCGGAGCGCGGTGAAAGAATCTTCCGTTCCGGTGACGGTCAAGATGCGCATCGGCTGGGATGGAGAACATATCAATGCCGCCGAATTCGCGCAGATGTGCGAATCTGCCGGCGCATCGGCACTGACAGTTCACGGCCGGACAAAACAGCAGTTATATTCCGGAAATGCGGACTGGTCAGTTATCCGGCAGGTGAAAGAGCGTGTAAAGATTCCGGTCATCGGAAACGGTGATGTGAAAAATGCACATGACTGTCAGAGAATGTATCAGGAAACGGGGGTGGATTTGGTTGCCATCGGGCGGGCGACTTACGGAAATCCGTGGATTTTCAAAGAAATTACGGCATATTTTGAAAATCAGGAATATCTTCCGCCTACTCCCGAAGAACGGATGAATACAATGCTCCGGCATATCCGCATGATACTGGCGAATAGTCAGAAACCGCCGCAGTTAGCCATCCGCGAAGCAAGAAAACATGCCTCATGGTATCTGACGGGCATGAAGAATGCGGCATCTTTCCGAGCGAGATGCTATCAGTTAAACTCTTACGAAGAAGCCCAGAAAATGGCGGAGGATTTTCTGAAAGCCAATCTGTAAAACAATTACGAGGGGGCAGAAACATGAATAAAAAAATTATTATGGCACATCGGACAGCACTGATTCTCAGTATTCTGATACTGGCGGCAAGTCTTGTATTCTATCTGACAAAATGGAACAGCTTTCCGGAAGAAATTGGTATACATTTTGACGGAAACGGTCAGTATGATGTTATCGCGTCCAGATTTTACGGATTCTATCCGCATATTGTGGGTGGGATTCTTATCGCCGGATTTGCATTCGCTGATTTTCTGATTAGCCGGAACAATACCGGACTGAATATCAGTGAGAAAGGTGAACAGCATTTCAAAACGGAATTGTGTCTGACTCTGGATTGTCTTTCTGTTCTGCTGAGTCTGTTTTTTGCCAACTGGTCGAGATGCGTTTCTTTGCAGATTCCTTTGAATATCAAATTTATGGGAATTCTGGAACTTATCATGATGACAGCCGCCGCGGCAGGCATCACGGCAGAAGTACTCACCTGCCGGAAATACAGGCTACAGAAGAAACAATCCGGAACGGCAAAGCTTGGTCATGCCGTCTGCCGTCTGATTGCATGGCTTCTGACGATAGCAAGCATCGGGGTTCTGGCGGTAGCATGGGAGCGTCTTCCGAGCGATGATAAATTTTATTATAATCCGGAATATTATGGATTAGCGTATATTTCTAATTTCTCTGTTTTTCTGGATAAGAAAATTCTGCTGATTCCGCATATTCTGATTATCATCCTGCTGATTGTTCTGGAAATTCTGTCTGTAAAAGCCATCAGGACGAATCAGAATACCCTTGCTATCCTGCTGGATAAGCTGAAACTGACAGACGGTGTTTTCTTCTTCTGGTGGAATTTGCTTCTTGCATCAGAAATGAGTATCGGAATTTTTTCAGCAGTGCTGTTTGTCTGTCTGCATATTCTGTTTGCGGTGAGCTATTTCGAGAATAAGAAAATAGAAAATGCGGAGTAAATCAGAAAGCCTGTACACGGTTTGCCGTGCGCAGGCTTTCTGATGTATTTTTTTCTGTTTTCGGGTTATACTGATTCCAGAACCTGAAAGGAGTGCAGTACATGACAATCGTCCTGATACGTTCATTGATTTTATATCTGGTGGTATCGTTTTCCATCCGGCTGATGGGAAAACGTCAGCTCGGTGAATTACAGCCTTCGGAACTTGTCGTCACAATCCTGATTTCCAATATCGCCACGCTCGCCCTCGAAGATATTGAAATTCCGCTTCTGCACGGGATTCTGCCGATTCTCGCGCTGGTATGCTATGAGGTGATGGCCTCATGGATTTCGCTCAAATCGGTCAGATTCCGCAGATGGATTTCTGGCAGTCCGAAGATTATCATACAGAACGGCATCGTTGACCAAGAAATGTTAAAAACTCTGCGTTTTTCCGTGGATGACCTCATGACAGCACTCCGCATGAGCGGTGTGTTCTTTATCGAAGAAGTACAGTTCGCCATTGTCGAAACAAACGGGAGTGTTTCTGTCTATCAGAAATCGGCCTATCAGCCGTCTGAAAAACAGGATATGAATGCCGTTCAGCCATGCTGTGACCCTCCGCAGACGATTGTCGCAGATGGTAAACTTCGGGAGAAAACGCTTTCCGAAATCGGTCTTGACAGGCAGTGGCTGGAAAGCATTCTGCATCAGGAGAAAATCAGCATCAAGGATATTTTTCTGCTGACGGCCGATAAATCTTCACAGTATCAGCTTATCCCGAAAGGAGTGACGGCTTCATGAATCGCTGTAAAGTCAGTATCTGGATTCTGCTGAGTCTGATTCTGTTATGTATGTTTTCGCTTGCAGAATTGCAGATACAGTGCAGAGAGGCTCTCGCACTCGTGGAAGAAATCGAATCTGCTGTTGATGAAAATAATACCGGACAGGCACTTCTTGCTTTCGATAATCTTGAACAGGACTGGAAGCATTATCATGATATTAACGGCATTTTCGTCAACGGGAGCGAACTGGATTCCATACGGGAAATCATGTCCGGACTGAAACCGCTTATTGAAGATGAACATCCGGAAGTCCGCGCCGAACTCCAGAAAATGAAACATCTGATACTTTCCGTCTATGAAGAAGAACTCCCCGAAATCTGGCATATTCTGTAACAGAAAAGCTCCCTGATTTTCATCGGGGAGCTTGTTGGTTATGCATAAACAGGTTCGTTCTCGAAATCAAGTTCGGGAATTTCCGTATGAATTCTGCCTTCCAGCGTATGAATGACCTGTTCCAGCGAATACAGATGCCAGATTTCACTTGCCGCACAGCATTTGTCAGCAATCGTGATGATATAGCTTTCTTTATATTTCGGGAACGGAAAACTCAGCGGAAACATGTGCTTGCGGATAATATCGCGTTCGATTTTATTGAGTTCAAATTCTTTTTCCGCGTTCTTTAAGGCCACTATCGGATGGCGGAATGTATGGAACTTGCAGGCAGTTTCTTTATCATGCCAGTCATACAGAAAGAAATCATGAAGCAGACACCCCCGCACAAGGCTTTTCTTATCTATCTTTTTTATATGTAATACTTCGGCAACTCTCAGTGCCATGTATGCCACACAGATAGAGTGCGTGAAGCAGTCTGTTGTTCCATGCTGCATGAAATTCCGTTCTGACTGCATGTTCGGTGAACGGAGAATATCCTCACCGTATCGGAGAACCTGTTCGGCAAGTGATTTGTCAGCTCTGATATACCACATATCCCCTCATATCCTTTCTTTTTGATTTCAGATTTGCATCTTTCTGTACTGTATATTATACAACAGAGGGCTGAATTTGTCAAGCCTGTAAGTGAAACAAACACTCTGACGGAATTCGTCAGAGTGTAACAGGTTCTTTTGATTCTGTATGTTCTGGTTCGGAGGTTTCTTCATCTTCTTGAGGAAGGATTTGTTGTTCCTGCTGTTCTTTTTCCAGCCGGATTTTCTGAAGCCACGGCAGGAATTTTTCACCATAGAGCATATCCACAACGGCGATGACCGGAATCGCCAGAAGAATTCCGAGAATCCCGAACATCTTTCCGCCCAGAATAATCGAAACCAGCGTCAGAACAGGAGATAATCCCAGCGAATTGCTGAACAGTTTTGGCTTGATGACATAGCCGTCCATTGCTTGCAGAATGATGGTGAAAATCAGGAAATACAATGCATGAACCGGATTCGTCAGAAGCAGAAGTACTCCGCCGATTGCCCCGCCGATAAGAGGGCCGAATGTCGGAAGAAGATTTGTCATGCCGACTATCAGGGAAATCAGGGTGATGTTCTGCATCCCGAAAATCGTCATAAACAAAGCGTTGGCAATGCCGATGATGCAGGCATCCAGCAGACTGCATCCGATATACTGAATAAAAATAGTATGGCATTTGCCCCAGAATTTATTTTCGGATTCTATTTTTGATTTGGAAATCAAAGCATTTCGCAGGCGGTCGAAGGCTCTGCGGAGATTTTTCTTCGCCATCAGGAAATAGACGGCAATCACAAAACCGATGATGATATTAAACAGGGAAGACCCAATATCCCCGATTTTGCCCATGACGGATGTTAATGTATTTTTCAGTCCGCCGAATACTGTCCCGATGAACTGGTCAATATATTCTGAAATCTGAGGCAGTTCGATATTGAGTCCGGACAGAATCTGTAATTGTTCGGTATTGGTGAGATTCTTAATCAGTTTTTCTACGTTTCTGTAATACGTATTATAATTATTGATGATGCCTGTAATGCTGTTGGTAATCGCCGGTACGACCATCAGAATCAGCAGAGTCAGCAGAACAATCACGCATCCGACTGACATAATCACGGAGCAGGCATGACGGCTGTCTTCTTTCTTTACTTTTTTGAAAATCGTTTTTTCAAAATAATTCGACACCGGATTCATCAGATAAGAGAAAATGCATCCTATCACGACTGGTGAGAATATCGACCATAACGAGCCTAACCAGCTGAAAAAAATACCGATATGCGAAAGTGCCATATACAATATCACTGCCGAACATGTCGCGATACTGTAAGCCGCCCATTTCTGTTTTGCAATCTCTTTGAGTTTCATAAAATCCCCTTTCCGGAATGATTTCCAGATGTATTATAGCACAGAAATCATCTTCTGTCAAGAATGATTTATAAAAATGCTCCGGCTGGAAATCAGCCGGAGTATTCTGAAATTATTCCTGTTCGGGATTAATACATACCGCCTGCGGGCATCGGAGGAGCGGCCGGTTCGGGTTCTTTGATGTCAGCAACCAGAGATTCTGTTGTCAGAACCATAGCGGCAACGGATGCGGCATTCTGGAGCGCACTTCTGGTAACCTTAGTCGGGTCAACGATTCCGGCAGGAATCATATCAACATAAGTTTCGTTGTAAGCATCGAAACCATAGCCGACCTTGCCTGCATTGACAATCTTGTCGATGATGACACTGCCTTCCAGACCGGCATTGAGGGCAATCTGACGGAGCGGAGCTTCCAGAGCCTTGCCGATAATCTGTGCACCTGTTTTTTCATCGCCTTCGAGGGTTTCAATCAGGGCATTGACTGCGGGAATGGCATTAATCAGAGCTGTACCGCCGCCGGCTACGATACCTTCTTCAACAGCGGCTTTGGTAGCGGCGAGAGCATCTTCGATTCTGAGCTTCTTTTCTTTCATTTCGATTTCGGTAGCCGCACCGACTTTGATGACAGCAACACCGCCGGAAAGTTTAGCAAGTCTTTCCTGAAGTTTTTCCTTATCGAAATCGGAAGTAGTTGTTTCAATCTGAGCCTTAATCTGAGCCACTCTGTCTTTGATAGCGGCGGAATCGCCAGCACCGTCAACGATGATGGTGTTTTCCTTCTGGATAACAATCTGACGGGCACGGCCGAGCTGAGAAATCTGAGTATCTTTCAGTTCCAGACCGAGTTCTTCGGTGATAACTTCCGCACCGGTCAGGATAGCAATATCTTTCAGCATTTCTTTTCTTCTGTCGCCGAATCCAGGAGCTTTGACAGCGGCGCACTTGAACACGCCTCTGAGGTTGTTCAGGATGATGGTTGTCAGGGCTTCGCCTTCAATATCTTCTGCGATGATAACCAGCTTCTTGCCGGACTGCACGAGCTGTTCCAGCAGGGGGAGAATTTCCTGAATGTTGCTGATTTTCTTATCCGTAATCAGAACAAACGGGTCATCGTAAACAGCTTCCATCTTTTCGGTATCAGTTACCATATAGGGGGAGATATAGCCTCTGTCGAACTGCATACCTTCAACAACTTCGGAATAGGTTTCAGCGGTTTTGCTTTCTTCGATGGTGATAACGCCGTCAGAAGTTACCTTATCCATCGCTTCGGCGATGAGCTTGCCGACACTTTCATCAGCAGAAGAAACTGTGCCGACTCTTGCAATATCTTCAGAGCCTTCCACAGGCTTGGAGTTTTCCTTGATGGTTTCAACAGCAGTATCAACAGCCTTAGCGATACCCTTCTTGAGAATCATCGGATTTGCGCCGGCGGCGATGTTCTTCATACCTTCGTTGATGATAGCCTGAGCCAGCAGGGTAGCGGTAGTAGTACCATCACCAGCGGCATCGTTGGTCTTGGTAGCAACTTCCTTGACGAGCTGTGCGCCCATGTTCTCGAAAGCGTCTTCGAGTTCAATATCCTTTGCGATGGTCACGCCGTCATTTGTGATGAGGGGTGCGCCGAATTTCTTATCGAGGACTACATTTCTGCCTTTCGGGCCTAATGTAATCTTGACAGTATCAGCCAGCTTGTCGATACCGGCCTGTAAAGCTTTTCTGGCATCTTCGCCGTATTTAATATCTTTAGCCATGATAAATCTCTCCTATCTGAAATAAAAAATAAATTATTCTACGATTGCAAGAATATCATCCTGTCTGAGGATAGTATATTCTTTGCCGTCCACTTTGACTTCTGTACCGGAGTACTTGCTTGTCAGGACTTTATCGCCGACCTTGACGGTCATGGGAATCAGTTTGCCGTTTTCATCGTATTTGCCTTCGCCGACTGCAACGATTTCAGCAACCTGCGGTTTTTCTTTTGCAGAGCCGGCAAGAATGATACCGCTCTTGGTTGTTTCTTCAGCTTCGGTCATCTTAATGACAACTCTGTCTGCTAAGGGTTTGATTGTCATAATAAATTTCCTCCTTCACTTCAATCCACGCTTGGTAATTTCACGAAGTGCGACAAGCGGTTATCCGCTTAAGTTGATTTTCAGTTAGAAAGGGATACCAATTTCTCTCCGCCACTTTCTGACTTTAGCACTCTCTTTCGTTGAGTGCTAATTCTATTTTACCAGCTTTATCAGAAAAATCAAGTGTATTTTAAAAATTTTTCTAAATTTCGTTGTTCTGCATAAAAATGTTGATAATTTTAATAAAAACATAACAGAATTTACGGAATGTGAAAATTCACGGGTTTGTTTAATTTACTATTTATTCATGATTTATTCACATAATGTTCATATAATTCGTGAACAAATCATGTATAATTATTATGAGGGATTTTAATTTTTTTTGAATTTCTTAATTTTTATCAAAAAAGGAGTGCTCGCTTTATGGCTTTAGAAAAAGTATTAGTCGTAGATGACGACCAGAATATCTGTGACCTGCTGAGAATGTATCTCGAAAAGGAAGGCTACAGTGTAATTATTTCAAATGACGGCAAAGAAGCTGTTGTCAAATTCAATGCATTAAACCCCGATATTGTCCTGCTGGATGTCATGCTCCCCTCTATGGACGGGCGCGGAGTCTGCCGTGAAATCCGGAAAAGCTCCAATGTGCCGATTATCATGATTTCAGCCAAAAACGAAACATTCGATAAAGTCCTCGGTCTGGAACTCGGCGCGGATGACTATATCTCAAAGCCTTTCGATGCAAAGGAAGTCATCGCCAGAATCAAGGCCGTTGCAAGACGCATGGGCACAAACAATGCCGAACCCGAAACCAAAGAGGTCCGCTATGACAAGCTGGTTGTCAATATGACACGCTATGAACTCCGCGTCAATGATAAAGTTCTCGATACCCCTCCGAAAGAACTGGAATTATTATTTTATCTGGCATCGAATCCGAATCATGTTTATACCCGTGACCAGCTTCTTGATGAAGTCTGGGGCTTTGAATACTACGGCGATTCCAGAACCATTGATGTGCATATCAAGAGACTGCGCGAAAAGCTCGCCGATGTGTCTCCGCACTGGGCACTGAAAACCGTCTGGGGTGTCGGCTACAAGTTTGAAGCGGATGAAGAATCCTGACAGCTATGAAATTATTCGTTCGTCAGAAAAACAGCGTGATTTCTCAGAGCTATCTGAAGCTTTCCGGAGGTCTGCTCCTGATAGGCATTCTGCTGACCGGCGTGATTATGATATGCAGTGCCGTGGCATCCTATCGGGATACGATTGAAACTTCCATCCGGCAGAACTGTGAGGCACTTATTTCCAATATCAAGGAAGTCTATACTTCTCCGGAAGATATGCCAAATGTAGAGATTTTAAAACTCGTCTGGACAGCGGAAATCGAATACGGCTATGATATGTTTCTTTATGACGAATCCGGAACGGAGCTTTACCCAGGTCAGAGCGGAGAAATCAATGTTCTGACACCGGCGGTGCGGTCGTATCTGGCTAAAGATGATTTTATTCAGATTGGCTATTATACGTCTGATGCATCCGAGGCGCAAATCTGCTGTGCAGTGCGTTTCTATATGGAAGATAAGAAAGATGACGTGACACAGTATTATCTGGCCGCGGTCAGCAATGCCGGCATGGTGCAGGAATACAGCATGATGCTGACAAGAAATCTGATTCTCTGTCTGCTGGCAGTGATGATACTGTTTATGATACTGTTCCATCTGGGCGCAAGCAAGCTGGATGACCAGCTGGATGAAATCACTAAGATTGCAAATCAGTATGCCGAAGGCGAATTCTCCAGCCGTGTCAGCCTGCCCGAACAGGCTACAATGTATCCGCTGGGATGCACCCTCAACCGGATGGCCGAATTCATCGAACAGAATGAAACAACCCGCCGGAATTTCGTTGCCAATGTCTCCCATGAACTCCGTACCCCGATGACAACTATCGCCGGATTCGCGGACGGAATCCTTGACGGTACAATTCCGCCTGCCCAGCATAAGAAATATCTGAAAATCATTACCGAAGAAATTCACCGTCTGAAAACGCTCGTGCAGTCCATGCTGAATCTGACCAAATTCGAGGCCGGTGAAATGCAGATTCATCTTGCTGAAACCAATATCGCCCAGCTCCTGATTCGCACCGTCCTCATGTTTGAAAAGCGCATCAATGACAAGCATGTCGATGTCGAAGGGCTGGAAGATGCCTCCCTGATGCTCCGCGCCGATGAAGATTTGATGTTTCAGGTACTGTACAATCTGATTGAAAATGCCGTGAAATTCGTCAATGAAGGCGGTGTTATCAGTTTTCAGCTCTATACGGAAGATAAAACAGCACATATCTGCATCAAGAATACCGGAGAAGGCCTTGCAGATGATGAACTGCCCCGTATTTTCGACAGATTCTATAAAACAGATACGTCACGCAGTCAGGACAGAACAGGACTCGGCTTAGGCCTGTCCATTTCGCGGAAGATTGTGCATCTGCATCAGGGGCATATCGTGGTAAAGAGCGTAAAGGGTGAATATACTTCTTTTGAAGTGCAGATTCCCACGGAAATCAACAATTAATACAAGGTGATTTTATGGAAGAAAACAAGTTTCATCCGGAAACAGATGTTCCGTCCGAACCCGAACAGGTAACGGAACAAGTGCCGGAAATTCCGGAAATTCCGGAGATTCCGCCTGTTCCGGAAGTGCCTCCCATGCCGGAAACGCCTTCTTTTTCGCAGACGTTTTCCCAGCAGAATCCTGTTCCGCCGCCATATCCGCAGAATTACGGGTATCCGCCGCCGCAGATGCCGCCGCCATATTACGGAAACTATCCGTATCCGAATCAGCCATATCAGTATTATCAGTATTCGCCGAACTATATGCCGCCTCCGCCGCAGAAGGAAGTGCCTGTCACACCTCCGGCCGAGCCGATTCCCATGAACCGGAAAATTCTGGTGATGTGCTGTGTCATGGCCGGAATGATTTTTCTGCTGTGTCTGTACTGCATCGCTTCGGATGTAATGCATGGCGCGCTGAATCCGGATACGGTTTCCAATACCGTTGTTTTGCAGACACAGGAAAAACCTGACCTCAATCCGGAAGATGAGAATGTGACCGCTGACGGAGAATATACCGTTCGGGGTGTGGCAGAACTCGTCAAGCCTTCCATCGTGGAAGTCTATGTTTATGATGAAAATCATAATCTTGCCGGAACAGGTTCAGGCATTATTATTTCAGAAGACGGCTACATCATCACGAACGCGCATGTCGTGCAGGGAAGTGATTATTCCGTTTCGCTGGATGATGAAAGCGAATATTCTGCCCAGCTTATCGGCAGTGATAACAAGACAGATTTAGCCGTGCTCAAAGTCAATGCAAGTCATCTGACCCCTGCCGTACTCGGCGATTCCGATGAAACCTATGTCGGAGAAACAGTAGTCGCTATCGGCAATCCTGCCGGACTTGCGAATTCCGTGACGAAGGGGATTGTTTCGGCTATCAACAGACAAATCCGCTCGCAGAGCAGTAGTTTCCGGATGGAGTGTATCCAGACGGATGCCGCTATCAGCCCAGGGAATTCCGGCGGCGCGCTCGTCAATATGTATGGGCAGGTTATCGGCATTACTTCCTCGAAGTACGCATCGCAGTATGAGGGCATCTATGAAGGGCTTGGCTTTGCCATCAGTATGAATCAGGCACTTCCGATTGTGCAGGATTTAATCGAGAATGGCTATGTTTCAGGGCGATTCCGCATCGGGATTGTGTTTATGCCGACACAGAATCAGTATGCCGTTCAGCAGTTTCAGGAAGAATTCGGAGAGGAACTGCCCTCCGAACTGGATGATTGTCTCTGGGTAACGGAAGTCAGTCCTGACTGTGATATTGCCAATACGGAACTTCAGGCGAATGATTTCATTCTGAGCATCAACGGGCAGGACGTTTCGGATTATGACAGCGTTCTGGAAGTGCTGGACGGAGCACAGGGCGGTGATACAGTCACAGCACGGTGCGCACGTTATGAAAAAGGCCGTGTGGTATATTACGAAATTGAATTCAAGCTTGAAAAAGATACTTCCGGAAATTATTAATCTTTTTTATATCAATCCCTGTGTTTCGGCACGGGGATTGTTGTTTTCTACAAAAAAATATATATTTTTTATGAAAAAATTTCCGTTTTTATTGACTTTTCTTTGAAAAAGCAGTATAATAAGACTATCAGAACCACAGGCAGAGGCGGCTGAATGCCGGTGGTATTCCAAATCAAGATAGGGGGAGAACGCCACGCCGCTGGCATATCGCTATGCAAAATAATAAAAATCTGATTCTCTGGGTGGAACTGCTTTTTGCCCTTCTTTCTCTGTGGGTGCTCCTGATGGTGCCCTCATATCCGGAACATGTCATGGCTGTTCTGCGCGTGTATATCCTGAGTATGATAGTCCTGACCGTTTCGCTTGTGGTTGTCGTCAGACGGTATCAGAGTCAGCACAGCTCTGTTGATATGAACCGCATTTTCGATATGGTTGACCGCATTGATGAACCGGCCTTTATCTGGGCATCGGATTTATCCATGATGTACGGCAACCGCGCTATGAATGAACTGCTGAATATCCCCGAAGATGATACCGGAAGTCATGCGCTGGAGCTGAATAAATTCTTTCATGATATTGGCCTGAGTCCGAAAGAAGCCGCTGAAATCATGGACAGCCGGACATATCCGACCGGAATTCAGGTTTCTCCGGACAGAAAACGCTATATCAGCTGGTCAACTTCGCTCATTATGCAGAATAAAACAACTTCTTTATATTTTTCTCTGGGATTTGAAACTACCCGTCTCGAAGAAGCCAAGCAGTCACTCAGCGAAAAAACAGAAACACTTGCCGTTTCCGAAAACCGGTATGCGCTTTCTATGAAGCTTTCCGGTGTGGGATTTCTGCTCTGCGAGACGATTCATAACGGCTGTTATGATGAATATTATGTCTCTAAAGAAGCACAGGAATTTCTCGGCATCGAGACAGACCATATTTCCTTTCACGAATTCCGGAAGAAAATCTATGTCGCTGACAGATATAAATTTGATAATTATATTCATGAACTGGAACATCCCGACCCTACGAAAGAAGCCGTTCCGCGTGTGATGGAACTGCGGATTCATCCTGAAATGAGCAAGCCGTTTACGTGGTATGCCTATCATTATCATGCGAATCTGTTCGATAAGAGTGGTATTCCGATTGTCGGCGGTGCGCTGGTCAACATCGCAGTGGAAAAGGAAAAAGATGCCCAGCTCGAAAAACTGGCCTATCAGGATGAAATTACAGAAATCTCCAACCGGAAAAAGCTTATTGAATACGGTACGGAATGTTATGAAGCCTACGAAAAAGAACATAAGCCTTACTGGGTGATGGTTCTGGATATTGACCGTTTTCATCTTATCAATGATTCCTGCGGCTATGCAAGCGGAAATAAGCTCCTTCGGGAATTTGCCTCTATCCTGTCCAAATATCAGGACCAAGGCAAACAGGATAAACCTGGGCTGGCCGCCCGACTCGGTGCGGATAACTTCGCACTCCTCATGCATGACTATGAAGATGAATCCCTTCCGGCACATAAACTCGAATTAATCCGGAACGATTTCGCAAGACTGGAATCCGGTGAATTTGCATCGCTTTCCCTGACCTGTTCGGCCGGTGTCGCACATCTGCCAAGAGACGGCAAAACTTTTGAAGAAGTACTCGAACATGCCGAATTTGCACTGACTATCAACAAGGGCGAACTCTCCTATATGATGGGCTATGATGCCGAAATGCATCAGGAAATTCTGCATCAGGGCGAAATGGAAAAATCCCTCTCCGATGCCATTGAAAATCATCATCTGCAACTCTACTATCAGCCGAAATTCGATTTGCATACAGAGAAAATCATGGGTGCAGAAGCACTCATCCGCTGGATAAAGCCGGACGGCACGATGATTTCTCCGAATGTGTTTATCCCGATTGCTGAAAAATCCGGTATGATTTCCGACATCAGCAATTTCGTACTCCGCGAAGCGTGTCAGCAGACCGGCGAATGGCAGAGAGAAGGCCTTTCTCCGATTGTTATGTCCATCAATTTTGCATCAGGGGATTTCTATCAGGCGAATGTTTGCGAAGTCGTTCAGAACGAACTCGACAGAGCCGGATTACAGGCAAAATATCTCGAACTGGAACTGACTGAACGTCTCGCGCTCGGTGATATTGACTACACTATCGACCAGATGAACGCGCTCCGTGCAATGGGCGTTCTGCTCGCGATGGATGACTTCGGAACGGGCTATTCCTCTCTGAGCTATATCCAGAGACTGCCCTTAACGCTCCTGAAGCTCGACCGTTCGTTCATCATCGAGATTGAACATGATTCCGTGGCGCAGGTGATTGTTTCTGCCGTTATCAAAATCGCGCAGTCTATGAATATGGAAACCATCGCCGAAGGTGTCGAATATGAAAATCAGTCTAAGATTCTGAAAGATATGGGCTGTGACTATATTCAGGGCTATCTGTACGGCAAGCCCATGCCTGCCGAAGCGTTCCGCAAACGTCTGCAAATCAACACTTACGGAAAGGAAGTGGATTAGTATGAATGAAAAATCTGTAAAGCCGATGCCTGTTTATACGCTCGGTGAGGAAATATTCAATTCCGTTTCGCATGGAGTGGGCGCACTTCTCGCGATTGCCGGATGTGTCATTCTGATAGTATTCTGCAACATGAACAGAGGCGCGATAGAGATTGTTTCGGCCTCAGTGTTCGGCGCATCCATGATTATTCTCTACACGATGTCAACGCTGTATCATGCGCTGACGAATCCGAAAGCAAAAAGAATCTTCCGGATTTTCGACCATGATACTATCTTCCTGCTGATTGCCGGAACATATACGCCTTATGCATTATGCTGTATCAAGCCTTTCTGGTTAGGGATTACGATTCTGTGCGCTATCTGGACGGCGGCGGCGATAGGAATTACGCTTTCTTCGATTAATCTGGAAAAGTTCAGTAAATTTTCAACAGTCTGCTATGTCGTGATGGGCTGGGCAATAGTATTCGCCATCAAGCCGTTATATGAACAGCTTCCGACATTCAGTTTGATTATGCTGATTGCCGGCGGACTGATGTATTCCGGCGGAGTCTATTTCTATAAGAAAAAATCCGTAAAGTATTTTCATTCTGTATGGCATCTGTTTGTGCTCGCCGGCACAGTGATGCATTTCTTCTCAGTGTTGTATGCAATTGCGTTTTAAGTGCCGTGTCTGCGGACAGACAGACCTTCCGCTGAATCAAGTGCCGGAAGGTTTTCAGGACAGCATGTTTGGGGACAGTATATGAACCCTCGGATATTCGTCCTTCATCCTGTGCGTATCAGAACTGGTTTTATGACTAGTGGAACATACAGGGTGATTTGGGAGAATGGAAATTATTTTTCACGGATGATTCCGGAAAACAGCATCTGATTCTTATGGGAAAATGGGATTTTCATCAGGATATAATTTATATCGGCAATATTATTAAATCTTAAAATAATAAATTTTTTTAAATCAAGGAGGAAACTCAACATGAAAAAACGTATCGGCATCTTAACCAGCGGCGGCGACTGCCCTGGACTGAATGCAACCATCAGAGGCGTAGTCAAGGCCTGCTATGAACGATTCGGAGAGGATAATGTGCAGATTGTCGGCATTTCCAACGGCTATTACGGACTGATTCACGGCCTTTGCAGAGATATGCAGCCTTCCGAATTTTCCGGAATTCTCACGCAGGGCGGTACAATCCTCGGCACGAAGCGTCAGCCGTTCAAGATGATGACTGTCATCGGAGAAGATAACATCGACAAAGTGCAGAGCATGATTGATACCTACAAGAAACAGAAACTCGACTGTCTTCTGACCCTCGGCGGAAACGGCACACACAAGACTTCTCATCTGCTGGCGGAACATGGCCTGAATGTCATCGGCCTTCCGAAGACAATTGATAATGACCTCTACGGTACGGATGTGACATTCGGCTTTCATACGGCTGTCGATATTGCTACAGATGCGCTCGACAGACTGCACACCACGGCCGCGAGTCATTCCAGAATTATCGTTTGCGAAATCATGGGCAATAAGGCCGGCTGGCTGACACTTTATGCCGGCATCGCCGGCGGTGCGGATATTATTCTGCTCCCCGAAATTCCTTATGATATTGATAAAGTTTGCGATGCTGTTGTCAAGCGTGCCCAGAAAGGCAAGACCTTCTCGATTCTGGCCGTTGCCGAAGGTGTCAATAATACCGAAATCGCAAAGCTCAAAAAGAAAGAACGCGAGAAATATCATGCCGAAAACGGAAACGATACCGCCCGTATCGCCGCGCAGATTCAGGCGAATACCGGCATCGAAGCGCGTGTATGTGTCCCTGGTCACATGCTCCGCGGCGGTTCGCCGAGTGCGTATGACAGACTGCTTGCAACACAGTTCGGCGTTCATGCGGCCAAGCTCATCGCGGAAGAAAAATTCGGCCGTACAGTTGCGTATGTGAACGGGCAGGTTACTTCTAACAAGCTGGCTGACATCGCCGGAAAGAAAAAGCTTGTCGAACCTAAGGGGCAGGAAGTACAGACCGCCCGCGACCTAGGCATTTCTTTCGGAGACTGAACTTTTAGAAACAAGACTTTCTGCACTCCCTGCGGAAAGTCTTGCTTTCAGCCTTCGCAAACCTGAATAGTTTTGTATATCTTTTACAAAAAAATGCTATATTTTTGTCGTGAACGTATAATGAACGGATAGTTGACAAATTGTGAAAAATGTGCTATACTTAAAAAAGAGTGTTTATTATTTATCTGCGTTTTATTTTTTGATTTGAGAGGAGCTATTTTCTGTGGAAGAAAAAATTGTAGTGACTTATGACAGCGGTCTTGATGTAGACCCTGAAATCGTGAAAAAATATGGTATCAAAAAATTACCGGTTATTATTAAATTTGGTGTGAACGAAAGCCTTGATGACGGCAGTATCAATCCTGAAGAAATTATCGAATATTTCAAGCAGGAAAATGACCTTGCCGTGACTGCTCCCCCGACAGTGCAGGATATTTTCCGTTTCTTTACAAAATTCGCACACATGGGCTATACGGTTATTCATGTTTCCACTTCGTCCAAATTATCCTCATCCTATGAATATGCTAAGTCTGCCGTGGAAAGTTTCAATAAAATCCACATCATCGACAGCAAGGCTTATTCTGTCGGCGGTATGCCCATTATCCTGAAAGCCGCGCAGATGGCCGCAGAAGGCACACGTTCAGAAGAAATTGTAGAACACTGCACCAATCTGGCAAACAGAGTCAGAATGCATGTACTTATCGGCAATGTCAAGTATGTAAATACCCGCGGTCAGATTAGTTTCGGCAAAAATGCACTGCTTTCCGTACTGGGACGAATTCCGTCTGTTTCGATAGAAGACGGCTATTTTTATGTCAAGAAAAATTATCCGAGCAATCTGGAAAAGGCCGCTGTCAAGTTTATTGATGATATTCTGAAAGATGCAAGAGGTCTGGACAGAAGTCAGTTCTATCTGGGACATACCGGAATTGCAGATTCCATTCTGGAAGACTGCCGGAAGGAAGTCAATCAGGTATCTGATTTTGATAATATTATTACACTCCGCTGCGGATGCAGTGCCACTACACATTACGGTGACGGCGGACTTCTGCTGGCATGGGTCGAAAAAGAAGCATAAGTTTTTACAGTTATCAGATAAAAAAAGTCCGGTTCGTGCCGGACTTTTTTTATTGCTTTCTGAAAATTTCGTGTATTTTTTGTGTAATGGGCAACAAACTATTGACAAATTTTTCGGTTTATGATAAAATAAGAATGTCAGGAAAATGACAACTGTATTTCACAGAAATACAGGTTATATTCAAGGAGGTTTTTTATTATGGCATTAGAAGGCGCACTGACCACAAACCAGAAAGTTCTGGACTGGGTACAGGAAATGGTTGACCTGTGCAAACCTGATAAGGTTGTATGGATTGACGGCTCTAAAGAACAGCTCGACAAACTCACCGAAGAAGTAACTTCTCTTCCGGACGGCGACCCCAACAAAATGTGGCACCTGAACGAAGAAAAGCTCCCTGGCTGTCTCTATCACAGAACTGCGGTGAATGACGTTGCCCGCGTGGAAGACAGAACTTTCATCTGCACCAAGACTAAGGAAGATGCAGGCCCTACTAACAACTGGATGGACCCGCAGGAAATGTATGCTAAACTCCGCCCCATGTATGACGGTGCGATGAAGGGTCAGACTATGTATGTTATCCCTTACAGCATGGGTCCTGTAACTTCTCCGATTTCTAAAGTCGGCGTGGAACTCACAGACTCTATCTATGTTGTTCTGAATATGAATATCATGACCAGAATGGGTAAGGCCGCTTTCGATAAGCTCGGTGATTCCAACGACTTTGTAAGAGGTCTGCATTCCAAGGCTGATGTTGACCCCGAAAAGCGTTATATCGTTCAGTTCCCTGAAGATAATACAATCTGGTCTATCAACTCTGCTTACGGCGGAAATGTTATCCTGTCCAAGAAGTGCTTCGCTCTGCGTATTGCATCCTTCCAGGGCAAGAATGAAGGCTGGATGGCTGAACACATGCTCATTCTGGGCGTTCAGAAGCCCGATGGCGATACAAAGTATGTCTGCGCAGCATTCCCGTCCGCATGTGGCAAAACCAATCTGGCTATGCTGATTCCTCCGGAAGTTTACACCAAGAAGGGCTATAAAGTATTTACAGTCGGCGATGATATTGCATGGCTCAAGCCTGGCAAGGATGGCAGACTGTATGCTATCAATCCGGAAAATGGTTTCTTCGGTG
>JAFUWP010000242.1 GCA_017483405.1 Oscillospiraceae bacterium
CAGATTTACGCGGAAGAAGCCTTATCAAAACGAAATTTGCAGAATGATGTATGGCATACCATCCGGACAGCCGATAGCTATCCGGTGCGGATTTATCAGAATCAGCATTCCGATTTCGTGATGATTCCGGCCGATGATAAATATTATCTCTTTCTGCCGGATGCCGATAAGCCTGTTATCTTCGATGATTACCGGCAAATCACAAAAGAACTCGATATACAGGGCGAAACCAGACAGCTCCGTGTCTGGATGCTCTGCAATGATTCCGTTTCTGATGCCGAAATGCTGGAATCGCTCTATCAGGGGAATGTGACTGAACATCCGGATTTTTTCTTTATCGGCTATGACTGGCCGTATCCGTTCCCGTTCGCGGTCAACGGCGAGGAAACCGAACATCTGTATTCGATGCAGAAATCTTTCCTTCCGGATGATGCCCCCGAACTCCGGAACTCTCATTTCATGGCTCTGGAACTGGAAAATTCTGAAATCTTCACGGCTTTGCCGGTATCGGTTCAGCAGATGCTTGTTGAAACATGGAATCATCAGGATGATGTGTTACTGTTCGGCGGTGATTATGATGCTTCTTCCGAACTGACATTTGATGACAATAACCGGCTCTGTCTGACAGCCGGAAACGGCGAATCTTCCGGCTATGTGCTGATGTATCTCGAATCCGGATTCTTCGAGAATATCTGCTCCGGAATTGCGGAATCATAAATGATGAGGTGATAATCTATGATTTTAAATCTTGATGAAATTATTAATTTAAAAAATCAGCTTGCTGAAACATTCGGCATCACTCTGCATCTGCACGATGCCTGCGGAAGTCAGTCCTTCTCGTTTGATATGCCCGTCAGCGAAGAAATTCAGAACTTTATTTCCGATTATCTGAAACCGCTCGGCGGAACAGCGCAGTTTTCCCAGTCCGGAACGCGGTTTATCGTTCAGAAATCCACTCTTGACAATTGATTCCCGATATAGTATAATAATAACATATCCCATCACATGCCGGTGCTGGGAAATCTAAGAAAGAAGTGATTCAAAAATGCTGAAGAACAGCGAAAAAAACATGGATAAGATTGTGAATCTCTGCAAGGGCAGAGGCTTCGTCTATGCCGGTTCTGAAATCTACGGAGGTCTCGCCAATACATGGGATTATGGCCCTCTCGGTGTGGAACTCAAAAATAATATCAAGAACGCGTGGAGAAAGAAATTCATTCAGGAATGCCCCTATAACGTAGGCCTTGACAGTGCTATCCTGATGAATCCGGAAACATGGGTAGCATCCGGCCATCTGGGCGGATTCTCTGACCCTCTCATGGACTGCAAGGCTTGTAAAACCCGTCACCGCGCCGATAATCTTATCGAAGATTTCGACGGCACAAATCCGGCCGGCTGGAGCAATGAACAGCTCATGGATTATATCCGCGAAAAGCAGATTCCCTGTCCGAAATGCGGTAAACATGATTTTACCGACATCCGTCAGTTTAACCTGATGTTCAAGACCTTTCAGGGCGTGACCGAAGATTCCAAATCGGAATTATATCTCCGTCCCGAAACGGCGCAGGGTATTTTCGTCAACTTCCAGAACATCCAGAGAACCACCAGAAAGA
>JAFUWP010000243.1 GCA_017483405.1 Oscillospiraceae bacterium
AGAACACCGGTGATTTCGGTTGTCATCGGCGAAGGCGGAAGCGGCTGCGCACTTGCACTTGCCAGTGCCAATAAAGTCATGATTCTGGAAAATGCAGTCTATTCTGTCATTTCTCCGGAAGGCTGTGCAAGCATCCTCTGGAAGGAATCCAGTCAGGAAAATGTCGCAAAGGCTGCAGAATGCCTGCATATCACCGCGCAGGATATGAAGGAATTTGAAGTCGCAGAAGAAATTATTCCCGAAGATTTCGATAATTTCAGCCAGATGTGCGCAAGCCTGAAAGAAACTTTAATCGAAGCCGTAGATGAACTTTCTGCTTTATCGGAAGAAGAAGTACTGAATCAGCGTTATCAGAGATTCCGCAAGTTTGGTATTTTTGAAGAAAAGCGCGGCAGTATTTTCAAGAAAAATAAATAAAAAATACCCCCTCTGTAACAGAGGGGGGCATCTGCTGTCATATACATGTCTTTTTGTATATGATATATCTTTTTTGTATTTTGTTTGACAAGAGTCGATTATCAATAAGGGAGGATTTGCTTATGAACCCATTGTATCAGAAGTACAGCCGTGCAGAATTTGATGAAGCCGGACATTTTATCGGTTTTTCCCTGCATTATGATGAAGATTATAATTTTGCATACGATGTCGTAGACGAAATTGCAAGACAAGAACCGGATAAAAAAGCAATCGTCTGGTGCGATGAGCATGATAATGAAAAAATACTTACATTTAAAGAAATCAGCGAATTATCCTCCAAAGCCGCGAATTTTTTTATCAGTCAGGGAATCCGTAAGGGAGACAGAGTTCTGCTGATGCTCAAACGGCATTATGAATACTGGTATCTGCATATTGCACTGCATAAGATTGGTGCGCTGTCGATTCCGGCAACGCACATGCTCCAGCCGCATGATATTGCCTACAGAATCGAAGCCGCTGGTGTAAAGGCCGTTATCTGTGCCGAAGATGAAAATCTTTGTGAACGCGTTCATGAAGCCGCTCAGGATAAGAATTTATTATTATATACCGTCCGGCAGGAACGCGAAGGCTTTCTCTGTCTGGATGCCCCGATTGCAGAATCTTCTCCGGAACTTAAAAGAATCCCGACAAAAGTCACTGACCCTATGATTATGTATTTCACATCCGGAACAACAGGCAATCCGAAAATGGCAGTGCATAATTATACTTATTCGCTGGCGCATATCGTCACGGCGAAATACTGGCAGTGCGTGAAGGATAACGGTCTGCATCTGAGCGTTGCCGATACCGGCTGGGCTAAGGCATCATGGGGAAAGCTCTACGGACAGTGGCTCTGCGGAAGTGCTGTCATGGTATATGAATTCGAGCGTTTCAACAGCGAAAAGATGATGCAGGTGCTCCAGAAGTATCAGGTCACAAGTTTCTGCGCACCGCCGACACTGTTCCGGCTGATGGCCAAGAACGGCATCCGGAAAGAAGCATTCGCAAGTGTGGAACATGCCTCCACTGCCGGAGAAGCCCTTCAGGAAGAAATCATCCGGTTATTTCATGAGAAAACCGGTCTGGAAATTATGGAAGGTTTCGGGCAGAGCGAAACGGTTCTGATTATCGGCAATTTCAAAGGCTCTCATCC
>JAFUWP010000244.1 GCA_017483405.1 Oscillospiraceae bacterium
GAGCGCGACTTGGCTGTTCATGAGCGTGCATTGCGAGGATTATCTGAGGATAGAAATAGGGAGACACCTGTTTTTGATAAGCCATTTTCAGAGAGAATACCTGATGATTCAGAGTTTGCCATGTGGAATAAAATGGCATCAAACCTATCAGAGCTTCGTGCAAAGGCGGAACACTCTAAGTTATCAGAGGAATCCTCTAAGCAATTGACAGAGCTGAAATTTTTCTTCATAAGAATGCGGACGGAGCTGGGAAATCGCACCGACAGCATCTTCCATCGTGTAGAGCGGAACATAAGGTTCTTCGCCTTTTCGTTCGGCCTTGCGGTTGCGCCATGAGGCTTCAAATTCCTGAATATGCGCACTGTCACGGAGCATGATACTGCATAAAGAAACAGTCGTATCTGTTGTGTGGATTTCGCCGTGGAATCCGCCGGCATACAGTAACGGCAGAAGTCCTGAATGGTCAATATGGGCATGAGTTAACAATACATAATCAATCTTTGCAGGAGCGCACGGAATTTGCGCATTTTCGTAGACATCTCTGCCCTGCTCCATGCCGAAATCTACCAGAATCCGGAAATTGTTGATTTCAAGATAAGTGCAGCTGCCTGTTACTTCGTGAGCCGCGCCGATAAACTGTATTTTCATGGAAATGCCTCCTTTATCATAGTTATATTTTCTATATTATATCATAATTTTCAAGAAAATGCAATAGATTTTATGCTGAATATACAAAAAATATTTTGCTGTTTACAAATTCCTGAAAATGTGTTATGATTAAGATATTGATTTCGAGAAAGGGGTTATTTATCCATGAATGAACAGGAATTTTTGAAAATAAAGAAACAGGCTCTGGAAAAGTGCTTTTCTGACATGAATCCTCAGCAGTTAGAGGCGATTACATCCGTAAAAGGCGCAGTTCTGGTGCTCGCCGGAGCAGGAAGCGGAAAAACAACCGTTATTGTCAACAGAATCGCCAATATGATATTATTCGGCGATACGCTGAATACACTTACACCCGTGCCCGATGCCCCAGATTTACAGAAATTACAGGATTATATTCAGGGAACTGCTATGATGACACTCGGCGAACTGCAAAAGCTGATTGGCGTAAAACCTGTCATTCCGTGGCAGATTCTCGCCATCACGTTCACGAATAAGGCCGCCGGTGAACTGAAAGAACGTCTTTCCGGAACGCTCGGCGAACAGGCACAGGATATTCATGCCTCTACATTTCATTCCGCATGTGTCAGAATTCTGCGCGCCTGCATCGACAGAATCGGCTACGGAAACAATTTCACTATCTATGATACAGATGACAGTATCAAGACCATGAAAGCCTGTATGAAAGATTTGAAAATTTCTGAAAAGAATTTTCCGGTCAAGCAGGTGATGGCAAGCATCAGTATGGCTAAGGATGAAATGGTTTTTCCGGAAGATTATGAATCACAATACGGTTCGGATTATAAACAGACAGTCATCTCAAAATTATATAAAAACTATCAGGAGAGACTGCAAGCCGCAAATGCTCTCGATTTTGATGACTTAATCTCCCTGACTGTCCGGATTTTTGAAAATCATCCCGATGTGCTCGAAAAATATCAGAATAAATTCAAGTATATCTTAGTCGATGAATATCAGGATACCAATCACGCGCAGTACAGGCTGGTGAGCCTTCTGGCGAAGAAATACGGGAATTTATGCGTTGTCGGCGATGATGACCAGAGTATTTACCGATTCCGCGGCGCGGATATTGAAAATATCCTGAGTTTTGAAAATCAGTTTCCGGAGTGTAAGACTATCCGTCTTGAGGAGAATTACCGCTCGACTCAGCATATTCTCAGTGCCGCTAACAGCGTGATTGCAAATAACAAATCCAGAAAAAGCAAAAAACTCTGGACTTCCGCCGGAGACGGCGAACCCGTTCACGATGTCAAAGTCATGGACGAAAAAGCCGAAGGGCAGTATATTGCTGACCATATTCAGAAAGCTGTCAGCGAAGGCAAAAAATATTCCGATTTTGTTGTTCTCTATCGCATGAATGCGCTTTCCAACAACGTAGAAAAAGCCCTTATCCGGAATAAAATTCCGTATCGGATTTATGGCGGCATCCGTTTTCAGGATAGAAAAGAAATCAAAGATGTGATGGCTTATCTGGCTGTTCTGCAAAATCCGTCCGATTTGGTCAGATTCGAGAGAATCATCAACGTCCCGAAACGCGGCATCGGTGAAGCAACAGCCTCCAATATCACCCAGATTGCGCAGGATTTGCATCTCAGCCCGATGGATGTCATCCGTAACTGCAATCAGTTTCCGGCACTCGGCAGAAGAACCGCTCCGCTGACACAGTTCGCCTATCTGATGCAGACACTCGAACAGGCTCTCGCGGATATGCCCCTCGAAGAATTCTTCGACCTCCTGCTCGAAAAAACCGGCTATCTCGATATGCTTAAACTCGAAGACGCGGAAACCAGCAAAGAACGCATCGAGAATATCAAGGAATTCCGCTCGAATATTGTCGATTATGTCCGTAATGCCGAAAATCCCGATTTAGAAGGCTTTCTCTCCGAAATGTCGCTCTATACCGATGCTGATAAGGCAACTTCGGAAGATTCCGTTTCCCTGATGACAATGCATTCCGCAAAGGGTCTGGAATTCGATACGGTGTTTGCAGTCGGCATGGAAAATAACATCTTTCCGAGTTACAGAAGTATGGAAAATCCCGAAGATTTGGAAGAAGAACGCCGGCTTGCTTATGTGGCCATCACCAGAGCCAAGAGAAATCTCTATCTGATTCATGCACGGGAAAGACTTGTATTCGGCGATTACCGCCGTTATGCAGTTTCCCGATTCATTACAGAAATCGACAGCGAACATCTCGTTTCGGATGATAAAATTATCAAGAAGCCTGCACCGGCAAAGAATCCTCAGCCCAGAAAATCTCCTCTGAAAGAACAGATGGCAGTTATCAGTCAGGCGAAGAAGAATCCGCCGTCAGTGGGCAATCCGGATTTGAAACTGTCTGTCGGTGACAGAATCCGTGATGCCAAATTCGGAGAAGGAACTGTTCTCCGCGCCGAAGCGATGGGGAATGATTATCTTCTGGAAATCGCCTTTGATGATGTCGGAACTAAAAAATTAATGGCGCGTTACAGAAAAATCAGCAAACTTTAAGTGAGGATTTTATGAATCTGATTTCAGAAATCAAAGAACAGGATTTAATTTTATTATCGCAGTCCTATATGAGAACCTTCAACGGCGAACCGTGGCTCGAACGCTGGCTCTGTCAAGATGCCTTCCGCAGACTGGAAAATCTCTATCATACACCGGATTTTTACGGACTCGCCTTCCGGAAGGAAAATACTCCCATCGGAGCGGTGTTCGGCAGAATCGAGCATTTCTATGACGGCGATACCTTCCAGATTGAAGAATTCTGGATAGAACAGACATTTCAGGGCATGGGTTACGGTTCGGAACTGATTCAGAAACTCAAAGAAATGCTCTCCGGAACGGTGAAAAGCATGTTCCTGATTACAATGCATAATCCGAAGACAATCGGATTCTATCAGAAAAACGGATTTACCGTCAATGAGGGATTCTGCGTGATGCATACGGATTTATGAATATCCTGAAAAAAACATTGACGAACGTCACGGAATATGCTATAATAAAAAAGAATATGTGAAAATCAAGGGGATGGATTTATGAATGTTAAATTAATCGCACATACCGTCATGCCGGAAAAGGTTGTCGCCGCCGCCGCGAAACTCTGCTATTCCGATACCGGCGCGATGGAACTCATGGACGGCCTCACCGATGAAAAGGCAGAAAGCTTTGTCGAAATGTTAAGCACTATCGGCCATGAAAGCCCGATTGAACATGCAAGTTTTACATTCGCAATCGAGGGCGTTTCCCGTTCACTTCTGGCGCAGATTACCCGTCATCGGCTGGCAAGCTTTTCCGTGCAGAGTCAGCGATATGTCAAGCTGACACATTTTGCGTATATCACACCGCCGGAAATTCAGGCCGATGCCGATGCCTTAAAGCTCTATGATGAGACAATTCAGAACTGTGTCGAAGCCTATCGGAAATTAACCGAAATTCTGGAAACAAGGCATTATCAGGAGTTTCTGAATCAGGGATGTCCTGAAAAAGAAGCGCGGCGCAAGGCAGAGAAAAAAGCTATCGAAGATGCCAGATTCGTGCTCCCCAATGCCAGTGAAACCAAAATGGTTGTCACGATGAATGCAAGAGAATTACTGCATTTTTTCAAATTGCGGTGCTGTAATCGGGCACAATGGGAAATCAGGGCACTTGCAAAAGCCATGCTGAAAGAAGTTTATCCGGTATCTCCGGCACTGTTCGCGAAGGCTGGCCCTTCCTGCTGTTCCGGCGGATGCCCCGAAGGCAAAATGTCCTGCGGAAAAATTTCCGAAGTCCGCGCGGAATATGACAGCCTGAAATCCTGCGGTTGATTTCCTGTTTTTTCCTGATAAATTATCCGTATATTGCAAATAAAGAAAGGAAAGATATTCTTATGATTTATGTATTTTTAGCAAACGGTTTTGAAGAAATCGAAGCACTTTCTCCCGTGGATTTGCTCAGAAGAAGCGGAAAAAATGTAAAGCTTGTCGGTGTCGGCGGAAAGGTGATTACCGGTTCTCACGGCATCGCCGTGCAGACGGATATGACAGAATCAGAAATTACCCTCGGAAACGAACTCGAAATGATTGTTCTCCATGGGGGAATGCCTGGAACGCTTAATCTTGAAAAATCTGAAACGGTTCAGACTGCAATTGATTTCTGCGCGGAAAGAGGCATCTATATCGGTGCTATCTGCGCCGCACCCTCGATTCTGGGACATAAAGGCCTGCTCGAAGGCAGAAAGGCCATTGCCTACCCTGGGTTTGAAACTCAGCTCACCGGTGCGGAAATTTCAGAACATTCCGTGGAACAGAGCGATTTCATCATTACCGCACAGGGCGCAGGTGCGGCCCTTCCGTTCGGCCTGAAGCTCGCAGAAGTCCTGACAAGTTCCGAAAATGCTAAGAAACTTGCCGATGCTGTCTGCTATCCGGAGCACTGATTATGAGTGCCGAAAAGAAACTTCTCCGCCAGAAATTACGCCTGCGGAGAAGTCAGGTTTCTTCGGAAATCAGAAAAGAAAAAGATAATCTGATTTTTCAGCATCTAATCCAGGATTCCGCAATTCAGAATGCTGATGTCATTCTTGCGTATGCCTCCTGCGGAGATGAAACGGATACTTGGCAGTTCATCCGCTGGGCACTGGAACATGACAGAAAACTCGCTCTGCCGAAATGCGGACAAAATCAGCAGATGCGTTTTTTCATCATCAGTCAGCTGGAAGATTTACAGGCAGGTGTGCATGATATTCCTGAACCTGTTACTTCACAGAAGGCCGTCATCACGGAAAAATCCGTCTGCATCGTGCCGGCGGTTGCCTTCACCCGAAAAGGAATCCGGCTCGGTCAGGGCGGCGGCTATTATGACAGATTCCTGAAAAAATATCCGGATTTGTATACCATCGGAATCAGCTATGATTTCATGATAGAAGATTCTTTGCCGTGCGAAGCACATGACTTTCTGATGAAAAAAATAATTACTGATACAGAAATAACGGAGGTTGCTCATGAAGTCTGAAAATGAAATGGAACTGACCGGCACTCAGCCGCCGGTTTCAGAATCCGAGTCAGAAGAAAATGAAGAAGTCAGACATAAAAAAACAGCTCATACAGAAAAAAACAGGCATTCCGGCCAGCCGAAAAAGCATAAAAAAAAGAAAATCTCTCAGAAAGAACGCGGACAGCGCAGTGCCAGAGTTTACGGCGTTCTGATTATGCTGACTGTCGTGTTTGTGATTTCCATTTCGCTTGCTGTCGGCATTATCTAAGTCGGAAAAGATATGCTCGGCATCAACGGCTCACAGAGACTGGTGCTGTTCAATATTCCGGAAGGCGCAACGACTGCCGAAATCGCTCAGGATTTGCATGATGACGGTATCATCAGAATCCCGAAAGCATTTGTATATTTCTCTAAGCTCAGTAAGAATGACGGCAGTTTTGTCGCCGGCAATCACGAAATCAGTGCATCAATGGCTTATGAAACCCTGATTGCAGAATTATCCAAAAGCATGGCCGATGAAGATTCTCAGGCTGTTGTGGATGTCATGTTTCCGGAAGGTATCACCCTCTATGATGCCGCTATGAAATTACAGGAAAATAACGTCTGCGAAGCATCCAAATTCCTCTATTATTTTAACGCCGGCAATCTGGGCTACGAATTTGAAGAACAACTTCCGGCAACCAGCAGTACACTCAAATTCTACCGCATGGAGGGCTACTGTTTCCCCGATACGTATACCTTCTACGAAGAAAGCGAGCCGGATGATGTCTGCCGCAAAATCTATATGAATTTCAACCTGAAAATCAAAGAAGAATATTATCAGAGAATGAATGAACTCGGTATCTCACTGGATGAAGTCATTACACTGGCCTCCATCATTCAGAAAGAAGCCGCTCATGACGGCGATATGCCGATGATTTCTTCCGTATTCTGGAATCGTCTCAACAGTCCGGAATATGCAAAATTACAGTCCGATGTCACTTCCCTGTATGTCGAAAATGTCATCAAGAAAAATATCGAACTCGATAATCAGGCGATTTATGATGCTTATGATACCTATATCTGCAACGGACTTCCGGCAGGTGCGGTATGCAACCCAGGGATTGCGGCCATCGAAGCCGTGCTGTATCCGGCAGAATCGGATTATTACTATTTCTATGCCAATGTCGATACGGGTGAAACTTTCTTCGCCCGTACCCTCGATGAACATAACGCTAATATCGAAATGGTAGAGCGCATCCGTCAGGGTCTGCCTGCGGAAGGTGAAGCCCCTGCCGAAGGTGAAGGAGAAGCAAATTAATGTCAGTTACTTATCATGAAATACTTGCTCCTGCCGGAGATATGGAACGCTTGCAGTCAGCTCTGGATTTCGGCGCGGATGCCGTCTATCTCGGAGGAATGATGTTCGGCATGAGAGCCGGTGCGCCGAATTTCAATGCCGAAACCCTCTGCGATGCCGTAAAGCTCGCACATGACAGAAAGAAAAAAGTCTATCTGACTGTCAACACGCTCCCCCGAAATCCTGAACTTGCTTTATTGCCTCAGTTCATTTCCGAGGCCGTCAATGCCGGAGTCGATGCCCTGATTATCGCAGATTTAGGCGTTCTCCAGACGGTCAGGAAACTTGCACCGGATATGACCGTTCACATGTCAACACAAACCGGAATCGTCAATTATGCCACGGCTAACGCGCTCTATCAGATGGGCGCGCGCCGTGTCGTGCTGGCAAGAGAACTCTCTCTTGATGAAATCGCCGAAATCCGGAAAAATATCCCCGATGATTTGGAAATTGAAGTGTTCGTTCACGGGGCAATGTGTGTTTCCTTTTCCGGAAGATGTTTGTTATCGGCTTATTTTACCGACCGCGATGCCAATCGGGGCGCATGTGCCCAGCCGTGCAGATGGAAATATTATCTGACTGAGGAAAAACGTCCCCATCTGCCGATGGAAATTCAGGAACATCCGGAAGGGACTTATATCCTCAATGCCCGTGATATGTGTATGATTGACCATATCGACAAGCTGGCAGAAGCTGGTGTGACTTCCTTCAAGATTGAAGGACGCGCAAAATCTGCTTATTATGTCTCTGTCGTTACGAATGCCTACAGAATGGCGATGGATTATTATTTGCAGAATCCGGATGATTATCATCTTCCGGAGTGGATTCATGACGAAGTATTCAAAGTCAGTCACCGGAGATACTGTACAGGATTCTTTTTCGGGCATCCGAATGCCTGTCAGTATTACGAAAACAGCGGATATATCAGTCAGTGTGATGTCGTGGGCATCATCGACAGATGCGAAAACGGTACAGCCTTCGCAACGCAGAGAAACAGATTCTTTTCCGGCGATACAGTTGAGATTCTCGCGCCCCGTCAGAAGCCTGTCACCCTGAAACTCGATGAAATCTATAACGCAGACGGCGAAAAAATCGAAAC
>JAFUWP010000245.1 GCA_017483405.1 Oscillospiraceae bacterium
AACTCCCTCGACTGCTATGATATTACATGGAGCGTTTCCGATTTTGAAACCGCATGGGGCAACCCGAAAACGACTAAACAGATGATTGATACCGTCAAATCCGCCGGATTCAATGCCATCCGGATTCCGGTTTCATGGACTGACCATCTGGACAATGACGGCAATATCGACAGTTTATGGCTCAAACGGGTTCAGCAGGTTGTTGATTACGCAATGGATAATAATTTATATACTATCCTGAATATGCATCATGATGATTATACATGGCTGACACCTATTTATTATAAGGAAGAAGAAGTCACTCAGAAATATATCAAAGTCTGGTCGCAGATTGCTGACAGATTCAAGAATTATGATACCAAACTGCTCTTTGAAGGCCTCAACGAACCGCGCATCATCGACAGCGATGATGAATGGACAGGCGGTACTGCCGAGGAACGTGATGTTATCAATCATCTGCTTCAGGCTTTTGTGGATACCATCCGGAATTCCGGCGGAAAAAACAGCATGAGGACACTCATCATCACCACGCAGGCGGCATCTATTTCAGAATCTTCGCTCAACGGCCTTGTTGTTCCGGATGATGATAATCTGATTCTTTCGATTCATAACTATGCGCCGTGGAAATTTACCAGTTATGATTTCTCCGGAAATGCCGAATTCACTCAGGCCGATAAAGAAGAACTCGATTATGAATTCAGTATGCTCAACAGCCGTTTTGTTTCCAGAGGCCTGCCGGTTATCATCGGCGAATTCGGCGCGGAAAATAAGAATAATACCGCCGCACGTGCTGAATATTATGAATACTACATCAAGACAGCCGCTGAAAACGGAATTCCCTGCTTTATCTGGGATAACAACACCGCCGAAGGCGAAGGCAGTTATGGTATGCTGAACCGTTCGGATTGTTCATGGTATTTCCCCGAAATTATCGAAGCCGTTCAGGATGCCATCAAGTAAATTTATACAGAAAATTCCCTGTTCCGACGGGGATTTTTCTTTCTGCTTTTTTGCAGAAATTTCAAAAACTACTTGCCATGATGCAAAAAATCTGCTATAATAAAAAATGTGATTTCTTTTTCTTTACGGAGGTGAGTTTTGTCATGAGTACAGACCCGTTCGGGCGAGCGGAATATTTCAATTGCACAGACGGCGTTTGCAGCATGATGTAATCATAAATTTTGCCGTCTGTACAGAAAGGCGGTTTAATTTTTATGATTCATTTTTATCAGACACAGGATAACCGTGTCCGTCCGCTGGATGCCCCTTCGGCCGGATGCTGGATTTCCGTCATCGACCCCACTGCACAGGAAGTAAAGCAGTTAATTGAAGGCTATGGCCTCGACAGCGGTTTTGTGCGTTCTTCCCTCGATGAAGAAGAATCTTCCCGTATCGAACGCGAAGATGACCAGACATTAATTATTGTCGATACGGCCATGTCCGAAATCCAGACGGAAGAAACTATCCTGTTCTATACCGTGCCTCTGGGCATTATCATCACAAAAGATTATGTTTTCACCATCTCCCTGAAAGATAATCAGGTTCTTCGGGATATGGCAGACGGCCTTGTCAAAGGCGTACAGACCAGAATGAAAACCCGTTTTGTCATGCAGTTACTGCTCAGGATTACTGCGATTTATCTACAGGACTTGAAGCAGATTGATAAAACTTCTTATGTCATGGAACAGAAACTCAGTTCCGCGATGAAAAATAAGGAATTAATTCAGATGCTCGAACTGGAAAAATCTCTGGTTTATTTTTCGACTTCCCTCAAGGCCAATGAAGTCACTATCGAAAAATTATTAAGAGGAAGAACTATCAAGCTCTATGATGAAGACCAAGATTTGCTGGAAGATGTTCTTATCGAAGTCCGGCAGGCTATTGAAATGAGCAATATCTATTCCGGCATCATTTCCAGTATGGTAGAGGCATTCGGTTCAGTCATCTCCAATAATCTGAATATCGTCATGTGGCGGCTGACGGTTGTCACTATCATCATGTCGATTCCGACTATGATATTCAGCTTTTACGGCATGAATACGGCACATCTTCCCGTGCCGGATACATGGTTTCCGACATTGATTTCTGTTTTGAGTACCGGTGTGGTTGCCTATTTCATGCTGAAAACGAAAAAATAAACGACATTTTTTACATCTTGACAAAATCTCTGTTCTGCGTTACAATGAAGTCATATCCATCATCCGGATGTGATATAAATTATTTCAATACGGAGGAATTGAATCTTATGAAAAAAACAAAAAAATATATACAGGTGCTTACCGCATTGTCTGCATTTTCAGTGATGCTGAATACCTGCGCTCTGCTTCCTGTCAAGGCCGAACATGTTCATAAAATTGTCGTTCTCGGCGACAGCATCGCCACCGGACAGAACCTCGCCGAAGATGAAAAATCTTATGTCGATTTGCTCGAAGAATATACTAATTTTCATGTTCAGAACTTCGCGAAGGATAACTACATGACCGGCGATGTCCTCGCCTGTATGCAGGATGCACAGGTTCAGCAGGCACTTGCACAGGCGGATGTTATCTGCATCAATGTCGGCGAACATGATATTATGGATGAATTTCTTGTGACTGCCGATTCTTTTATGAAAGAATTCGCTTTTCAGAAATTTACAGATGTATTTCAGGCCAAACTTCAGGATTACGGCTTTACTGATGAAAATGACCTGATTCCCTACGCGAACGAAATGGCCGCCGCTGTCCGCACCAATCAGAAAACTGCCGGCGAAAACATTCAGCTTATCAATCAGGAACTCGAAAAATATCCCAATGCAAAAATCATCTATCAGACGGCCTATAATATGCTCGATACGCTCGATTTTATTGATACGCTCTCTGCAAAAAGAAAATCCGCTTACAACAGCATTATGAAACCGGCTCAGACCGCGCTCAAAACCTACGTGAATGACCCGATTACCCAGTTTGCAGAATCTCATGATAACTGCATTCTGATAGATACCCTCACCGGTTTCGCCGGAAATGCTTGGCAGTATACCAATCTTTATGATTTGGAACTGAATCCTACTGCATCCGGACATGCTTGGATTGCAGATACCATCATCAAAGAATCCGGCCTTTCCAGAACCGGCGATGTGAATGATGATACTTCCGTTAATGCTTCCGATGCCGCTGATGTTCTGCAACATGCCGCAAGTGTCGGCGCAGGCGGAAACGGCAAGTTCACCGATGACCAGATGATTGGCGCAGATGTCAACGGTGACGGCAATATCAATTCAAGCGATGCCTCTCAGATTCTGATTTATGCCGCTTGGGAAGGTTCGGGAAAACACTATTTTTTTTTAACAGCTGATGGGTCAGAACTGGCTGACCCTGACCCCACTCAGCCAACCGATACCGAACTTGCCGACCCCGACCCCACTCAGCCGACTGATACCGAACTTGCTGACCCCGACCCTACTCAGCCGACTGATACCGAACTCGCCGACCCTGACCCTACTCAGCCGACTGATACCGAACTTGCTGACCCTGACCCTACTCAGCCTACCGATACTGAACTCGCTGACCCTGACCCTGTTCAGCCGGTCTGAATCTTTCATAAAATTATTTTCATGCAATCCGAGGTGTAATCATGCAGTCTGTACAACATTCTGAATCTCCTGTTCTTTATCTGGTAATTCCCTGCTATAACGAAGAAGAAGCCCTTCCCGTTACTGCTCAGAAATTAACCGAGAAAATGAATTCTCTCATGCAGACAGGAAAAATTTCCAAAGAAAGCCATATCATTCTTGTCAATGACGGCTCAAAAGATAATACATGGCAAATTATTGAAAATCTCCATCAGGAAAATCCGCTGTTTTCCGGTGTCAAGCTCTCCCGTAACTGCGGACATCAGTCCGCTCTGCTCGCCGGCATGATGACCGTCCGCGATGAATGTGATGCTATCATCTCTATGGATGCCGATTTGCAGGATGACATCAACGCGATTGATGCTATGGTCGAAAAATACTGCGAAGGATGCGAAATTGTCTACGGTGTCAGAAGTCAGCGCGAAACCGATACCGCCTTCAAGCGCGGTACAGCGCAGGGATTCTATAAGCTTATGAATCACATGGGTGTCGAACTCGTCTATAATCATGCCGATTACAGACTGATGAGCCGCCGCGCCCTTCAGGAACTCTCTGAATATGAGGAAGTCAATCTGTTTCTGCGCGGATTAGTCCCGATGATTGGTTTCAAAACGGCGGAAGTCTACTATGCCCGTGCGCCGCGTATGCAGGGCGAATCGAAATATCCGCTCCGGAAAATGCTCAATTTCGCATTCGAGGGGATTACTTCGCTTTCTGTCAAGCCTATCCGGATGATAACAGGCTTAGGCTTTGCGATTTTCATTGTCAGCATCATCATGCTGATTTATATTCTGATACGGCATTTTACAGGACATACCGTTGACGGCTGGTCATCTACGGCGGTATCGGTATGGGCAATCGGCGGATTGCAGATGCTCAGTATCGGGGTTGTCGGTGAGTATATCGGCAAGATTTACCTCGAAACCAAGCATAGACCCCGTTATCATGTCGAAACGTATCTGAAATAAGGAGAAAAGGCAGTTCTTCACATAAAGAATTGCTTTTTCACATGTAATTTCCTCACAGTTTGCCCGATTCTTTCATGTTCTGTTTGAATTTCTGTCATGAAATTATCACATTCCGGAGTATAATAATAATTGTAAACAGAAAACAAACATCAGCAGAAACAAGCTGATATAATTTATAAATCGAA
>JAFUWP010000017.1 GCA_017483405.1 Oscillospiraceae bacterium
CATCAACGCATTTTTCAACGCTCTGTACGCTGACAAGAAGCACTATATGTATCAGATCATGTTCAGTGTAATGCTTGCGACTGGATGCCGTATCGGAGAGATCTGTGCTCTTACATGGGAGAACATCGACTTTGGAAATGACCGCATTCATATCTGTAAGCACTTTGTCACGGATAAGACGGGTGCTCATATTCAGAACGGCTGTAAGACCAATGCAGGTGACCGCTGGCTTACAATGGACAAAAGTATCATGGATATGCTTAGAGAGTACAGAGCTTATTATGATGAAACGGCTGAGAGGTACGGAAGCAAATGGAACTACGAGGATAACGCAGTTTTCTTTTCTCAGAAGAAATACGGTACATTCCTCAATCCTGCGACAGCAAGGAGCTGGCTCAATAGTTTTACCGAAAAGAACGGACTGCCAAGAATTCATCCGCATATGTTCCGTCACACATCGGTGAGCTTGCAGTTACAGGCAGGAATCAGCATAGCTGACGCAGCCAAGCGAGCAGGTCATGCACGTCCAGATGTGACACTGAGAATTTACTCTCACACGCTCAAGAAGAACGATCTACATTGCTGTGAGGCAGTTACGAAAGCAATGCCGAAAATGCCGAAGCGTGAAGCGGTGTGACTGGAGACAACAAGTTGCGTGAAGCCCATCTTGTTCTATCTTGAAGTGTCATGAAAGTTGACCGATTGTTGACCAAAGTGATTTGTTGATCGCTGAAATCACGCGAAAACATCGTATTTTCGGCATACGGGTTGAAATTTCACGGTTAATATGATATAATATAAGCGTATACGTAAAATGGCGCATACTATCTCAATTTTGTAAAGGACGTGACGGATTATGTCCCGTAATTATGATGTTATCATCGCAGGCTGCGGTGCGGCCGGTCTTTATGCAGCTATCAACCTTCCATCAGAGCTCAATATCCTTATCATCTGCAAGCGTGATCTGAAGCTCTGCAACTCCTCCCTCGCTCAGGGCGGTATTGCAGGTGTTTACAAGTCACCTACGGACAATATACAGTACCACCAGAATGATACTCTCATCGCAGGCAGCTTCAAGAACAACGTTGACGCTGTTCATACCCTCGTCAGCGAAGCCGCTCAGGATATCGAGCATATCATCGAGCTTGGCGTGGAATTTGACAAGAATCCCGACGGCACCTACCACCGTACCCTTGAGGGCGGTCACGGTCATCACCGTATCTTCCACCATGCCGATTCCACAGGCGCTGAAATTGCAGGCAAGCTCCTTGAAAATGTAAAGCAGCTCCCAAATGTGGAAATAATGGAGAATACCCTTATGTGCGGGGCTAAGCAGACCTCCACAGGCTACTCCGCTTTCCTCAAGCTGGCTGACGATACATACGAGACTGTCAACAGCCACTTCATGATACTTGCTACAGGCGGTATCGGCAGAGTGTACCAGTTCACCACCAATTCCGCTATCGCTACAGGCGACGGTATCACCTTTGCTTATGAGATGGGCGCTAAGATAAAGAATCTCAGCTACGTTCAGTTCCACCCTACAGCTTTCAACAACCGTGCTACCCGTGAGTGCTTCCTTATTTCCGAGGCTGTACGTGGTGAGGGCGCTTACCTCCTCAACTGCAACAAGGAGCGCTTCATGCAGAATTATGATGAGCGTCTGGAGCTTGCCCCGAGAGATGTAGTTTCCCATGCTATCGTGCTTGAAGCAAGAAAGACAGGCTCTACCGACTTCTACCTCGATATAAGCTACAAGGACAGCGAGTTCCTCAAAAACCGCTTCCCCATGATATACAAGAACCTGCTCGAACAGGGCTATGATATGACCAAAGACAGAATTCCGATTTATCCGTGTCAGCATTATCTGATGGGTGGTATTCAGGTGAATCCGGCATCGCGGACAAAAGTCCCGAATCTCTATGCCTGCGGTGAATGCTCGAATACCGGTGTTCATGGCAATAACCGACTGGCAAGCAATTCCCTTCTGGAAGCGTTAGTATTTTCTCGCCATGCCGCGCAGGATATTGCGAAGAAAATGCCTCACGCACCCGAAAATTTTGAAGAAATTGAATTCAATCCGCATACGGATGGTCAGCCTGTTCCGCATGGTATCCGGACACAGCTCCGGCATATCTTGCAGGAAAGCTATTTCGTGATTCCGAATGCCGAGAAAATTCAGGAAAATTTCAGCAAAGTCTGCGAAATTCTTCATGATTTGGAAGAAACCCCCTATCTTGTCAATCAGGATTATGTCGAAGCACGTTCGACAGCAACTATTGCATTCTTAATCCTGAATGAAGCCTTAATTGAGGAGAAAGGAGCTTAATCATGCAGTTACTGCAAAGCTATATCGATAATATTATCAATACCGCGCTGGAAGAAGATATTCATTATGTGGATGTTACAACAGATTATCTTCTGCCGGACGGCCATACCAGCAGTGCTTACTATATCGCAAAGGCGGAAGGTGTTGTCTGCGGTCTGGACATCGCAAAGAGAGTGTTTGAACTTGTCGGCGGAGGTGTCGAATTCAAGGCAAATCTCAAAGACGGCGATAAAGTGAAAAAAGGCGATATTATCGCCACCATGAAGGGCGATTCCAAAACGCTCCTGAAAGGGGAACGCACTGCCCTGAATATTTTGCAACATGCATCCGGCATCGCCACGGCAACAAATCGCTGTGTCGAACTCGTCAAGGGTACAAAAGCCCAGATTACCGATACCAGAAAAACACTCCCATGCCTGAGAAGATTGCAGAAATATGCCGTCACTGTCGGCGGAGGAAAAAATCATCGGTATAATCTCTCCGAAGGCGCAATGCTGAAAGATAATCATATTGATGTTTATGGCGGTATCACGCCGGCTGTCACCGCGCTCCGTGAGAAAATCGGCCACATGACGAAAATCGAAGTCGAAGTCCGTAATCTTGATGAACTCCGTGAAGCCCTCGCAGTCGGATGCGAAATCATCATGCTTGATAACATGTCCTGCGAAGATATGACAAAGGCTGTCGAAATCACTGACGGAAAAGCTCTGCTGGAAGCGTCCGGCAACGTCACCGAGGAAAATATCGCCGAAATCGCGAAAACCGGTGTGGATATTATCTCCCTCGGCGCGCTGACACATTCCGTACAGTGCTTTGATATTTCCATGAGATTCGACAAGTGAGGTGCGCACTTGATGAAATTTTTGAAAACAGGTATGTTTCTGTTCCTGACATGCTGTCTGCTGACTGCCTGCGGTCAGACAGTATCACAGGAAGCCGACAATAATACCGTTTCCGTTGAAGAAACCGCGGAAGAAACTGTCGCCGAAACTTCCGGCATCGAGATTCCTGATAATAAAACCCGTCCGGACGGGACTGCTGATATTCATGTCACAATCGAGAATGTAGAAGTCTCTCTCGAAGAACTCAAAACAAATGAATATATCGTTCCTGTCTATGTCGCACTCGACCAGAATTCCGGTATCAACTATGCCGAATGGGGTGCTTTCTACGATGCCAGATGCACCATCGAACAAGTGCCTTTTGATGATGAAGTCGATTTCGATACCGTCTGCTCGGTCAATGCCGAAAAGCACTTCTTCTGGACGGCATGGGCGACAGCGAATGACAATCCGCATACCGGAAATCTGATTCGTCTGGATGTCACTCTGCCTCAGGATGTCAAGGCCGGAGATGTGTTCGCGATTACCTATTCGCCGGTTTCTATGGCGGATAAGCCGCATATCTGGAACAGTTCCCAGAACAACTGGGTGACGGATGGCGTTGTCGGCTGGACAGATGGCGGCATCACCGTGACAGAATAATCAGCATACACGAAAGGAGATTTTTTAATCATGTCAAAATTTTATATCACAACCCCGATTTATTATCCTTCGGGAAATCCGCATATCGGCCACTGCTATACCACAACGGCCTGCGATACCATCGCGCGTTACAGAAGAATGCAGGGGCATGAAGTAATGTTCCTCACCGGTACGGATGAACATGGTCTCAAAATCGAACAGAAAGCCGCCGAAGCCGGCATCACTCCGAAGGAATATGTTGACGGCATTGTCGAAATTTTCAAGAAATTATGGTCTTATATGAATATCAGCTATGACAGATATATCAGAACAACAGATGATTATCATGTTGAAGCTGTACAGAAAATCTTTAAAGATTTGTACGATAGAGGCCATATCTACAAGGGCAAGTATACAGGCAAGTACTGCACTCCCTGTGAAAGTTTCTGGACTTCCTCCCAGCTCAAGGACGGCAAATGTCCTGAATGCGGCCGTGATGTCATTGATGCCGAAGAAGAAGCCTATTTCTTCAAGATGTCTCCGTTTGCTGACAGAATTGAGGATTTACTCCTGAATACGGATTATCTCCAGCCCCGTACCCGTGCGGTGGAATTAGTCAATAACTTCATCAAGGCAGGTCTTGAAGATTTATGCGTTTCCAGAACGTCTTTCAAGTGGGGCATTCCCGTGACATTCGATACCAAACATGTCGTTTATGTCTGGATTGATGCGCTCTCGAACTATATCACAGCACTTGGCTATGATAATCAGGCTTATCAGGATTTCGAGAAATTCTGGCCTGCTGATATCCACATGGTTGCGAAAGATATTATGAGATTCCATGCGATTATCTGGCCGGCTATGCTGATGGCACTTGATTTGCCTCTGCCGAAGCATCTGGCTGTACATGGCTGGATTACCTTCAACGGCGAAAAGATGAGCAAATCTCTCGGAAATGTCGTTGACCCGTTCATCCTCGGCGAACGCTACGGCGCAGATGCTATCCGTTATCACATTCTCAGAGAAATGGCACTCGGCGCAGACAGCGACTTCTCCAACGAAATCATGATTAACAGAATGAATTCCGACTTAGCGAACGGCCTCGGAAATCTGGTTTCCAGAACTGTCGCTATGATTGATAAGTATTTCGGCGGAACGCTCCCCGAAGAACGTCAGGCAGAGCCGATTGATGAAGAATTAATCAATCTTGCGGTTTCTATCCGGAGCACTGTCGATAACTATTTCGATGAAACTCAGCTCAAGAATGCGCTGATTGAAGTCTTCAAGCTCGTGGACAGAGCCAATAAGTATATTGATGAAACAACCCCGTGGATTCTCGGAAAAGATGAATCCCAAAAGGCAAGACTTGCAAGCGTATTATATAACTTGCTGGAAAGCATCAGAATTATTTCTTCCCTGCTGTATCCGTTTATGCCTTCGACAATGCCGAAGGTATGGGAACAGATTGGCGCATCTGCCGAACATGTCACATACGGGAATGCGAATCAGTTCGGTATTCTGCCGGTGAATGTGACCGTTCACAAGGGAGAAATCCTGTTCCCGCGCATCGATGCCGAAAAGGAAATCGAAGCCCTGAACGAAATCATCAAGCAGAATCTTCCGAAAGAGACATATCAGCCTGCACCTCTCGCCGAAGAAATCAGTATCGAAGATTTCGCAAAGGTGGATTTGCGTGTTGCAAAAGTCATTTCTGCGGAAAAGGTTAAGAAATCCAAGAAACTCCTCTGCCTCCAGCTTGATGACGGCATGGGCGGCCGTCAGGTTGTTTCTGGCATCGCCGAATGGTATACTCCGGAAGCTCTTGTCGGAAAGAAAGTCATCATCGTGGCGAATCTGAAACCTGCAAAGCTCTGCGGTGTGGAAAGCAACGGCATGATTTGTGCGGCTGACCTGCCGGATGGCAGTGTTGTCGTACAGTTTGCGGATGATTCTTATCCCTGCGGTGCAAAGTTAAGATAAAAAATTACCCCTTTCCGGAAGTTTTCGGAAAGGGGATTGTTTTCTGAATTTATTTTGTTGCATCCTGAATGAGCTGTTTCATTTCTTCTTTTTCTTTATCAGTTTTAGCATAGCGCATCATGCATCGTTCAAAGATTTCGGAGGGGGTATTTTTCTGATAGTCTTCCAGAACGGCGCGGATTTCATTCCTGAAATCTTCCGGCAGAGTGTCATTTTTCACGAGCGTTGACAAATATACCACCTGAGCGGCTTCTCTGGCATCGGAGAGAGCAGTTTTTTCGTCATCGGAAAGGGTATCGGGAGCATTTTCGGCTTTTTCGGATGCTTTCTTATATTTCAGATAGAAAGCATTATCAGCCGGACGGTGCTTATCCTTGAAATCGTTCCGAGCTTTTTCCGTAAGAGCATCCATTTTTTCGCAGGCTTTGAAATTGGCGATGCCGCTCTTTATCATATCGCCCATAGCTTTGAGGCCTTCAAACATAAAAATTTCCTTCTTTCTTTTTAGAATAATGAATTTTGTGGTTTTATTATAGCATAGAACAATTTTCATGTCAAGAGCGTGAAATAAAAAATCAGGAATCCGTCTTGTCACCCTGCCCATAGTAAGTATGAATTGCATCATCCGGATGTATAAGATAATTTTCCAGCGGAACAGGAGGAAATCCATCTTTTAAAAAGATTTCAGTCCATTCTCTGTAAAAATTAAGTTTTTCAAGAATGGCATCATCTGACCATCCCATTGCTTTCATTTTTTCAGTGAATTCTGTTTCAGTCATAGTCTGTCATCTCCTAAGAAAAAATAAAAATTCCGGCATTTTCATACCGGAACTGGTGGGAGAGGATGGATTCGAACCATCGAAGCTAGTAGCAACAGATTTACAGTCTGCCCCCTTTGGCCACTCGGGAACTCTCCCATTATTGATTTTCATCAGTAAGAAAATGGAGCTGGTGGACGGACTCGAACCCCCGACCTGCTGATTACAAATCAGCTGCTCTACCAACTGAGCTACACCAGCATTTTCTTTGCTGTATCGCCTCTTGCCTGACGACAGTATTTATTATAGCACAAGTCAGAGTGTTTGTCAAGTGTTTTTTCAAAAAAAATTCAAAAAATTTTTTATTGTGAAAAGTAAATAAATCTCAACATAATTTTTCGTTCAAAATTCTGCCTGATGCTTTTTGTCCAAACTCTTGACTTTTTGCAGAAAAAAGAGTATCATAAAAATAATATCTTTATTAATATTTCAGGAAACGAGGATGATGGAAATGAACGAAACTACCAAATTCCAAAAAGAAGGTCTGACTTTTGATGATGTCCTGCTGATTCCGGCAAAATCGGATGTCACCCCGAATATGGTCTCTCTGGAAACCAAACTGACCGCAAACATCAAGCTGAATACCCCCATTCTGACAGCCGCTATGGATACGGTAACAGATTCCAGAATGGCTATCGCTATCGCCAGAGAAGGCGGTATCGGTATTATTCACAAGAATATGTCTATCGAACAGCAGGCAAATGAAGTCGATAAAGTAAAGCGTTCCGAAAACGGCGTTATTGTTGACCCGTTCTCCCTGACCGCTGACAGACTGGTTGCTGATGCAGATGCTCTGATGGGCAAGTTCAGAATTTCCGGTGTGCCGATTGTGGACGGAACAAATAAACTGATTGGCATCATCACAAACCGCGATATGCGCTTTCTGACGGATTTTAATATCAAAATCGGCGATGTCATGACAAAGGAAAATCTGATTACTGCACCTGTCGGCACAACGCTCCAGCAGGCACAGGAAATCCTGAGAACCCATAAGATTGAAAAACTCCCTATCGTGGATGAAAATGGTATTCTCAAAGGCCTGATTACTATCAAGGATATTGAAAAATCCGTCAAGTTCCCGAATTCCGCGAGAGATGCAAGAGGCCGTCTGCTCTGCGGTGCAGGCATCGGCGTGACAGCCAATATGCTCGAACGTGCCAAGGCTCTTATCGATGCACAGGTGGACGTGCTTGTTCTGGATTCCGCTCACGGTCACAGTGCAAACATCATCAACGCACTGAAGAAATTAAAACAGGAATTCCCCGATACACCCGTTATCGCCGGAAATATTGCAACTGCCGAAGCGGCTGAAGAACTCATTCAGGCTGGTGCTGACTGCCTGAAAGTAGGTATCGGCCCTGGTTCTATCTGCACGACAAGAGTTGTTGCCGGCATCGGTGTGCCGCAGATTACTGCTGTTTATGATGTGGCATCCGTTGCGAAGAAATACAATATTCCGGTTATCGCTGACGGCGGTATCAAGTATTCCGGTGATATTGTCAAGGCACTCGCCGCCGGTGCTGACTGTGTTATGCTCGGAAGTCTTCTCGCAGGATGCGAAGAAGCCCCTGGCGAAACAGAAATCTATCAGGGCAGACAGTTCAAAGTTTACAGAGGCATGGGAAGTCTCGGCGCAATGGCGAACGGCTCGACAGACAGATATTTCCAAGAAGGCGCAAAGAAACTCGTTCCCGAAGGCGTGGAAGGCCGTGTACCTTATAAGGGCGTTCTGGCTGATACTATCTTCCAGCTTATCGGCGGTATCCGTGCCGGCATGGGCTACTGCGGATGCCCCACCATTCCGGAACTCTGGGAAAAGGCTCAGTTTGTCCGCATTACCGGCGCAGGCCTGAAGGAATCCCATCCGCATGATATTTATATCACAAAGGAAGCTCCGAACTATTCCGCTCAGATATAACGCTCTGAATTTATAAATCATTATGATGAATCAGCCTGTGAATTTCTATCAGGTCACTCGCTGTACAGAAACAAATGCTTTCACCGCCATGCTCCGCTATCAGAGCGGAAATTTCGCGGTAAAAGCCAAATCCAAAGAAATCGACTCCATGAAAATACTCGCTGATGCGTTATATTCTCATGGAGTTGCTGTTTCTGAAATGGATGGTTTCTTTCTGTCAGTGAGTTTCCGTTTCGGAAAAGAATTCGATTTGCTAAAAATCAATGATTCTGCCTGCCTGAATCTGGAACTCAAAAGCACGTTGCAGAATTATTCCCCTAAACAGGCAGAAGAAAAAATCCGCAGTCAGTTACGGAAAAATAAGCATTATCTCTCTGTTCTGGGAAGAAAATTATATTTATATACCATCGTGACGGATTCGATGAAATGCTATCATATTTCGGAAAACGGCGATTTTTCAGAAATCAGCTTTTCGGAAATCGTATCGGCGGTGAAGCACTTTTTCGGTGCGTATCTCTCCGATATTGAAAGTTTGTTCCGGCCGTCTGAATATCTGGTTTCTCCGCTGAATCATTCCCGAAAATTTCTGGAGCATATCTATTTTCTGACGCATGACCAAGAGGAAAAGAAAAAAGAAATTCTTCAAAAGATGCGTTCAGATTCCGTGATGTTCGGCCTGACCGGTGAGGCCGGTACGGGCAAAACGCTTATGCTCTACGACATCGCAAGGGAACTCGCGCAGGATGCCTCCGTTCTGACGATACACTGTGCATCGGAAATCCCTGTCGGCCTGTCTGCAATCGAACACCAGATTCAGAATCTTAAAATTCTCCGGCCGAAAGATTTGCAGAATCAGGAATTATCCGCCGTTCTGGATAAGTATCAGTATATCCTGACGGATGAAACGCAGAGAGTTTATTCCGGCCTGATGGCGCAGATTCATGACTATATCCGGAAAAATCAGAAATCGGCATTTATCTGTTTCGATTCAAGGCAGACACTCAGCGTTCAGGAGGAAAATCAGAATATCGCACAATGGGCATATCAGCATTGTGATAAAATCTATACGCTGAAAAATACCATCCGGACAAATGCCGAAATCATGCATTTTATCCGTAAACTGCACAATCTGAACTATCACATTCCGGCGCAGGTGCAGGCCGAACTGCCTCAGCATGTGCGTATCTGCTATGCCGGAAACGGCCTCGAAACAGATAACTTTCTGGATTATTACAGACTCCCCAGAAACGGACGGTATCAGTTTATTTCTCTCGATTCCTGCAATGCCGTTATCGGACAGGAATTCGATAATGTCATGCTGATATTAGATAATATTTTCTATTATGATGAAAATCAGAAACTCTGCGCTTACAATAACTCGGAATTTCTCTATATGCACCGGCTCTATCAGGCACTGACGCGCGCAAGAGACAGGCTTGTCCTGATTATTACAGATAAAAATTTATTCATGCAGATGATTTCTGCGTTAGGAGATGAACTATCATGATTAACTGGTTAAACAAACAGGATGACGGCTGGGAAGGCACATTCCGGAGTGAATTCTTCCGGAATGAGGATAATCAGAATGAATTATTCGTATGTGCCGAAACTCCCGTTGATACCGATTATGTGGAAAAAGCAATTGCAGATTTCAACACTCTGCCGAAAGATGTGATTCTGAAAATCTGTGAGGGGATTGTTACCCTTGCAGGGCAGGGCGGTGAAAATGAAGATTTCACCCTTCCGGAGCTTTCCGCACCTGAAGAAATTCTCGAATACTGCTGGTTTACAACGCTCTACATCAACGTACAGGAATATGGTGAAATCATCCTCGAAGGTGAGGGCGAATGGGAAGAAGTTATCGGCATTGTGCTGAAAAATAATCAGATTGTCTATATCGGAACGGACTATCTTAATCCGGAAAGTTGGTGCTAATATGATAAAATTCAATTATGCTCCCGACGGCATCGGAGAGGGCATTTTCAAGAGCAGATATTTCAGGGACGATATGGGCGAAGATGAGTTTCTTGTCTATATTTTCAGCAAGAATTATGCCAAGTATGCGGAAGAATGCATTCAGCATTTCAACGCTCTCCCCGAATCTGTGATAAATGACATCTGTCAGATGATTATAGATTATGTAAAACAGGATTATGAAGATTTTTCGTTTCCGGCATTCGGAAAGCCTACAGAGATTCTGAATTACTGCGGATTCGGTTCACTTGAAATCGGCTATCCGAAACATGGAATTTCTTATGTTATACAGGGCGAAGGCGACTGGGGCGAAATGATTGGCTTTGTCGTCACGGAAGATACAGTCACCTATGTAGGGAAAAACTATCTGCCGAACAGGTAAGCTATTCTTAAAAAAATTAAGTAAAAAAACATTGTTTTATTTTGCTAATCAAAAACGATTTCGGGTTTAAAAAAATTGCTGAATTTTTTTATTCAAAACTACTTGAAAAATAGTCAGTATTATGTTACAATAAAAATATAAAAATTTTCTAATCTAAAAGGAGAGAAAACATGCAATACGGATATTTTGATTTGAAAAACAAAGAGTATGTTATCACCCGCCCTGATACCCCTGCACCGTGGGTTAACTATTTAGGTTCTCCGGAGTATGGCGCAATTATTTCCAATAACGCTGCCGGATACAGCTTTGTGCAGTCCGGTGCGAACGGCAGAATTGCAAGATTCCGATTCAATTCGATGATGGCTCTGCCAGGCAGATATATCTATCTGCGTGATATGGATTCTAATGATTACTGGTCAGCCACATGGCAGCCGGTCGGCAAGTCTCTCGAAGAATATAAGAGCGAATGCCGTCACGGTACAGCCTATTCCGTTATGACAAGTGAATATTCTGCCATCAAGACAGAAACGACTTACTATGTGCCTGCCGGTCAGACTTATGAAGTCTGGAGAACCAAAATTACAAACAACGATACCAAAGCAAGAAAGCTGTCTGTTTTTGGCTTTATCGAATTCACAAACGATAACAACTACGAACAGGACCAAGTAAATCTTCAGTATACGCTGTTTATCACCAGAACTGAACGCAAAGGCAATAAGATTCTCCAGCATATCAATGAGAATTCCGGCAAGTGGGCTGATGGTTCTAACCATAGAGAAAGATTTTTCGGCATGGCTGGCGCGGATGTTCTTGACGGCTGCGGCAGTCTGGAACAGTTCATCGGACCGTACAGAACTTATTCTAATCCGATTATGGTCGAAAACGGCAAGTGCGATGATTCCATGAACTTCAATTCTAATGCCTGCGGCGCACTCCGGACGGAAATCACCCTTCAGCCTAACGAAACCAGAGAATTAATCTATTTCTTAGGTCAGAAAAATGATGCCGAATCTGCCGAAATCCTCAAAGCTTACGAACAGGCCGGAAAAGTCGATGCCGAACTCGCAGAATTAAAGTCCTACTGGCACGGCAAACTTGCTAACTTTGAAGTTGAAACGCCTTCCGAAGAATTCAATAACATGATGAATGTCTGGAATGCATATCAGTGCTTTATCACATTCATCTGGTCGAGAGCGGCTTCTTTCGTATATTGCGGATTAAGAAACGGCTACGGCTACCGCGATACCGTTCAGGATATTCAGGGTATCATTCATCTTGACCCCGAAATGGCCGCCGAAAAAATCAGATTCATGCTTTCCGCTCAGGTCGATAACGGCGGCGGTCTGCCTCTGGTAAAATTCAATCATAACGCAGGTCACGAAAATACTCCCGATGACCCCGAATATGTCAAGGAAACCGGCCATCCGTCCTATCGTGCTGATGATGCCCTCTGGCTGTTCCCGACTATCGTCAAGTATATCGGTGAAAGCGGCAATGCCGGATTTTTGGATGAAGTTATCGTCTATGCAAACGGCGGTGAAGATACCGTTTATGAACATCTCAAGAGAGCTATCAAGTTCTCTATGGAACACATGGGCGACCATGACATGCCTGCTGGCCTCCATGCTGACTGGAATGACTGCCTCCGTCTCGGTGCGAAGGGTGAATCTACATTCGTAGCATTCCAGCTGTATTACGCTATGAGCGTTATCAGAGATATGGCAGAATCCAAAAACGATACGGATTATATCAAGTATATCGATGATGTACAGAAGAAACTCGGCGATTCTCTCGAAAAGTGCTGGGATGAAGACAGATTCATCAGAGGTATCAGAGAAGACGGCGTGATTGTCGGTGCGAAGAAAGACCCCGAAGCTAACATGTGGCTCAATCCGCAGAGCTGGTCGGTTATCTCGAAATTCGCAAATGAGGAACAGGCTGATAAGGCAATGAACAGCGTTCATGAAATTCTGAATACCCCCTACGGCGCAAAGCTCCTCGAACCGCCTTATAAAGAACATTACTTTGACGGCGCACTGATGCATATCTTCAATGCCGATACCAAAGAAAACGGTGGTATCTTCTCGCAGTCGCAGGGCTGGCTGATTCTGGCAGAAGGTCTGCTCGGTCACGGTGACAGAGCCTTTGAATACTTCCTCGAAAGCTCTCCGGCAACTCTGAACGATAAGGCTGAAATCAGAGTGCTCGAACCGTATGTTCACGGACAGTTCACCGAAGCAAAGCATTCACCGTTTGCAGGACGTTCCCACGTTCACTGGCTGACCGGTACGGCCTCTACAGTAATGGTCGGCTGTACAGAGGGTATCTGCGGTATTCGTCCGGATGCTGACGGCATCACGATTTCTCCCTCGATTCCTTCCGCATGGGACGGCTTCAAGATGAAGAAGAATTTCAGAGGCAAAAAGCTGAACATCTCCGTTGAGAATCCGAATCATGTACAGAGCGGAGTCAAGACCGTATCCGTTAACGGAACTGTTCAGGAAAGTGCCTATATCAAGGCATCTGACCTGAAGGAAACTAATGAAATTGTTATCACATTAGGCTAAGAAAATACCCCTGTTCTCGTTTGAGAACAGGGGATTTTTTTGAATTAGAATCCGGATAGCTGAATTTTAAGATTCTGAATCAGACTGAGCCAAGACTGCACGTGCAATTTTCCGGTAAGTATGGTCACTGTGATGTCTGTACGGATTTTCGCCTAATGATTCTACAATATTTTTCAGTTCGTTCCGGATTTCGGGAGTAATTTGGTCATTCAGTTCGGGAATACGGTCAAATGCGCCGTCTCTAATCAGGTAGCAGATTTCAGACCCGATACGATGCAGGCTTACATCACCTTTATTGAAGCCGTGTTCATGTCTTGTATTTTCTTTGATGAGATAAAGAATTTCAGAAGTATCCGGTGTCATGTGTTTTATTCCTTTCGGTTCTTGATAAAATATTTCAGAAGCATCTTGTGACATGTGTCTCATTCCTTTCTGGTTAAAAATAATCAAGCCAGCGGTTATTTTATATCTTAAGCATGGGAGCGAACGTCATCGGTACGCTCTTTTTCTTGTATTATACACTGTTCTGAATGAAATGTCAAGAGAAAAATAAAAATTCCGTCCTCATGAGAGAACGGAATTGATTTTTATCGGGAACGTCTGCGAGATTTGTTCTTTCTGTCCGTGATGCGCTTGATGTCACCCATTTTTTCCTCGCTGTTCTGTTTGAAGCGGTTCATCATGTCCTCAAAGCTCATTTCGGAATCCTGCGGCTGAGGTTTCGGATTCCAGACAGCCCCTCTGTCGCGGTTCTGCCGTCTCGGCTGACGGGGCTTTTCTTCCTGCGGAAGTGCCTTCTTGATGGACATGCTGATTTTTCCCTGTTCGTTTACCTGAAGGACAGTCACTTTCACATCCTGCCCCTCGGTCAGGAATTCGCGGATGTCATTCACGAACGTGTTGGCGACTTCTGAGATATGTACCATGCCGGTGATTGGTTTTTCGCCTTCCTGTTCGACTTCCACGAATGCGCCGTAGTTGGTGATGCTTCTGACCTTGCCGTCATAAATTTTTCCTGTTTCCAGCATTGTTCTGAAAATCCTCCTGTTTTTTGTGATTTTGATTAGTCTCTTGATGTATCATAATAGCGGCGTTCATCCGGATAGGCATAGTTTCCGGATTCGACAGCCAGCTTTTCCATATAACGGCCGATGTCATCGGAAGCGATAAGCTCTGCAAGTTCCTCATTCTGCGCGGAAAGAATCTCGATATTTTCTTCAAGTTCGGCGAGTTCCTTTCTTTTTTCGACAATGGAATTCTGGTCAGAAATAATAGAAACCGTACAGAAGACAGCAAACATAGCTAAGGCCGCGCCAATCAGGATTCTGAATGGGAGCGGTTGTTTTGGTTTGGATTTTTTTCTGTTCGGCATACATATTCCCCGCTTTATATGAAATAGTTGTTATTTTATTATTATACACCCTGTATGGGGTATCATGCAAGCGGTTTTTGATAATTTTTTATTTTTTGTCAGATTTCACAAAAACGCGTGTCAGCTTTCTACAAATCCGTGCAAAAGAATCCCACAGAGAAAAGAATAGATTTCCGAGTGTGCATTCATGCAGAACAAATCCGCACAGACAGCCGATAACGTGATACATGCGGAATTCTCCGCCGGCAAATGTGCTGACATAGCATAACAGCAGAAAACTCACCAGAATCAGAAAGAAAATATCTTCCAGCGCGGTGAAAAACCAGTGATGCGGTATCAGCCGGCGCAGAAACCGGAAAAAATCAAACAGGATGCCGACAGGAATCCCCAGCAGGACAGCACCTCCGAGAAGAAATAATTCTTCTTCGACCGTGCGGAAATTTTCCGGCACGGTTTTCAGAAACAGATACATCATCGGAATAATTTGCCCAGCATGGAGACAGGGGAGTGCTTGTCTTTGTCGCCGTACTGGAGCGACCAAATATCGCCCTCGACAGAGAGCGAGCCGTTCTCGATGCTGATGGCATTGATATGCAGTTCCCGACCGGTGACGGTGAGTTCGCCCATGGCGGTATAGAGGACGATTTCGCGTTCATCGAAACGGTCAATATCCGTGATGCCGGAAACAGTGAGCGTGTTCCGGTTTTCGAGCGTAATCAGATGAGGCGTAGCGGGAGTGTTCTGTGTTTCCTGTATCATGAAAAGCCCTCCTGTGATGAATTGTTATATTTTATGCAGGGGCTTGTCAGAAAATGCCTACAGAATGATTTCTCCGGACAGGATTTTCTGTATCAGAGAAGTGAAATTTTCCGCAATGATGCTGATTTCTTCAAATTCGGGTTCTGTTCCGGAAACGATATTTCCGGTCGGGATGTGAATTGCATAGTAAGTATATTCGCCGTCCGCGCTCATGAAAATCGGAAGATGTGCATTCCAGAAAGATGTGATATACTGTATAAGTTCCGTATCCGTTCCGGCAGATGCCAGACTTTGCAGAGCGAAATCATTCCATGCGAAGCCCTCATCATGAGGATGAAAGTCCTGACAGGTCAGAAACCATTTTGTTTCCTCCGCGTTCGTGCAGGACTGAAACATTCCGATAAAATCCAGCCATTCCGCAGGCGGATGATAAAGTTCAGCAATCTGTTCCGGAATCCGCTGAGGAACATCCGCCGGAAGGACTTTCCAGCCATGCTTTTCCGCCCAGAGAAGGAATTCGTTCCGCAGTTCAGATACAGTAATCATTGCCGTCCACGCCGGAATTATGATTCAGAATATCCTGCAATGTGATACTGTCCAGATATTCATGCACGACTTTGTATAAGCCTTCCCAGACGTAGAGCGTGGCGCATTCTTCCGCACGGGGACAGTCATTATAATCATATTCAAGACAGGCTACCGGTGCGAGACTGCCCTCTGTCGCCCTCAGAATGTCTCCGACCGTGAGCGAATCCGCAGGTCTTGCGAGCATATAGCCTCCCTTGTTTCCGCGGTTCGTGCGGAGAATTCCCCCTTTATTCAGCATCGGCACAATCTGTTCCAGATATTTTTTAGAGATATTCTGACGTTCAGCGATTTCTTTCAGGGAAATATAGCCCGCTTCCTGATGCGTTGCCAAATCCAGAAGCATCCGCAGAGCGTATCTGCCTTTGGTTGAAATTTTCATAAGCCTAACTTCCTTTCGGTGATAATTTCAGATAACACTATATTTATTATTATAACATAGGTTTAGTATGTTTTCAAGTAGAAAAACATCTGTAAAAATTCACGTTTTTATTTTGAAAAAACCGCCGGATTTTTTATATTTCTCACAAACTTATAAAATATATCAGATTAATAGGTTATAGATATTGACTTTCAGAATCGGACATGCTATAATATTATCATATAAATATAATAGAGGTACTCAGAAAACAGGTGATTTTTTTATGATAGAAATTTTATGGCTCGGCAGAGGCGGACAGGGCGCATTCACCGCCGCGAAGATTCTCGGCGCGGCTTATGCTTCAAAGACTGAATGTCATGCCCTTGCGTTTCCGTCTTTCGGCCCTGAACGCAGAGGCGCACCCGTCAGAGCCTTCACAAAGCTCGACAGCAAGCCGATTCTCGACCGCAGTGAAACCGAACATGCTGATTATATCATCATTCTGGATGAAACACTGTATTCCGATAATCTGCAAAATCTTCTGAAACCTGACGGAAAAATTCTTGTCAATACCAGAAATGCAGAACTCGGCCGGATAATTCCGTTTGACGGCGATTCCCTCGCTAAAGAACTGAAACTTCCGGTTGTCAATACCGTGATGATGGGCGCACTGGCAGGCATTTCCGGAGTTGTTTCCGTGGAAAATCTGCATGATGCCATTTCTCACTATATGCCCGAAAAAATTCGGGAGAAAAATAAATCGGCTGTTCAGAAAGCCAGTCAGGAGGCGGCTGCTTTATGATAAAACCTACTGTCAGAGAAAAGAAAGTGTTCGGGTTCGCGGACGTTCCCGAAGATACCAGCTTTGAAGCCGGCTATCTGGTAAGTGTCAACAGCG
>JAFUWP010000246.1 GCA_017483405.1 Oscillospiraceae bacterium
AAAAATATCTGATTGATTTGTTTTCCCATCCTGCCGGAACTATTCTTTTGCCCTGGAATGAATCGTAATTTCTCGCTGAATGATTCGGCGAGATTTTTTTATCTGGGATGTGGTTTATTTTACGCTTACGAATCCAACAAGGAGACACTTTAATATTATAGAATAAAAAGCGGAATGCCATAAAATGACATTCCGTTTCAACTTACTAATTGATATAAAAAATATTAATTGTAAAATAAAAGCTGGTAATCAGGCTCGAACTGATGACCTGCTCATTACGAATGAGCTGCTCTACCGACTGAGCTATACCAGCATATTGATTAAATTTGGACTGATGCTTTGTAAGACCGGATAGCCGCCGCTGTATGTGTGTCTTTAAAAACAACCCACGACCTGCTCATTACGAATGAGCTGCTCTACCGACTGAGCTATACCAGCATTTTGATACATCAACAACAAAATTATTATAGCATAGTTTTTAGAATTTGTCAAGAGGATTTCAGAAAAAAATTGACAAAGTACAAAGAAATATGTTATAATAAAAATAACAAACTATCGGGAGAAGGTGCAGATATGCAGGAAAAGAAAAATCTGGAAGTGTTTGAAAAAATCGCTGAATTGCTGGCATTGTTCGGTGATACTACCAGAATCCGCATTCTGGCAGAACTGCTGGAAAATGAACTGTGTGTCAGCGAAATTGCAGAAAAACTGGATATGTCCGCTTCTGCCATCTCGCATCAGCTGAGAATTCTGAAACAAGGCAGTCTCGTCAAAAGCCGGAAGGAAGGCAAAACTGTATTTTATTCGCTTGCGGATGCCCATGTAAAAAGTATCTATTCTCTGGCACTGGAGCATGTGATGGAATAATATTTACAGAACCTCTTGCTTTTTTTGAAAAATTATGTTATAATAGTTTATTATCATGCGTGAATTTTGTGCAAAGAAACCAAAGTATCACACGAAAGGAGTTTTATTCGTCATGAAGAAATTAAGAAAAATGCTGTGTATACTGGCAGTCTGCTGTATGTCTCTGACTGCGTTTTCATGCAGTACGGCGCAGGAGGAAGAAGAAACCGTCAGCTATAAGGAAATCGCGCCGGAAACCAGAGAAGAATTATCCAGCCTCGCCGCAAAGGATGAACGTCTCACAGGAGAACTGGAAAATAAAAAAATCAAGTGGCTGTCCGACTGGGATTTGAATGCAGATACCCCGATAGACTTAGCAATTTTTCAGGAACGCTACGGCGGCGAAATTGAATGGTATAAGTGCCTGTATGCCGAAAGATATGATATGCTGGCAAATTACATCAATGCGAATGAAGGGATTGATTTCTTCTATGCCGGAAATTTCGATGCCTTCCCGAAAGGCGCAATCCGGAGCATGTTCGTGCCCTGTGATGATTATATTGACTTCGACAGCGACCTGTGGAAAGATGTCAAGGATATGAATGATTCCGTTATGTGGAAAGGCAAACATTATATGACCGTTGTCGAAATGACAGGCGATAACTGTGCTGTCCTGTATAACCGTGATACTGTTCAGGAACTCGGCTTTGATGACCCATACGAATTATATAAAGACGGCGACTGGGACTGGGAGATTTTCGAGAAAATGCTGAAAGCTTTCTGTAATCCTGAAGAACAGAAATATGGACTTGACGGCTGGTGGTTTGAATCCGGACTTTCCGCGACTGTCGGTGTGCCTTATATCGGAATGGAAGATGGTCTGCTTGTCAGCAACCTGACGGACGGCAATATCGAACGGGTGCAGAACTTTATGTATGACTTGTATAATTCCAATTGTATCGCCATCGGTGTCGGTGATTTCGGCTGGAGTGACCATCCGGAATATATCGGCGAAGGCAAGGAATTATTCTATCCGGTAGGTCTGTGGAAACTCTATTCCGAAGCGCATAAAATCAATGAAAGAACCGGCGTTGATGCCGGCTGGAAAGGCACGTTCGGTGAAAACTGCATGTTTGTGCCTATGCCGAAAGACCCCGAAGCAGATGCCTACTATACACCGGCAAGCATGAACGCATACTGCTTTGTCAAAGACGGCCAGAATCCGGAAGGTGTCGCCAAATGGCTTGAATGCAAGCGTCTGACACTTCTGAATGAAGACATCCGGAAGATTGCTGACCAGAAATTTATTGATGACTATGAATGGACACAGGAAATGATTGACATGAAAAACGAAATGAATGAACTCGCAATGGAAAATCCTGTCATTGATTTCAAGAACGGTGTCACAACTGATTTGTTCGATATGCTCGACAGCAGTGAAAACGGTGTCCGCGCGGCCGGCAAAGGCACTCCG
>JAFUWP010000247.1 GCA_017483405.1 Oscillospiraceae bacterium
ATGACACTTGTGAGATGCTATCCGATTGGCGTTATCCGCATGATTGACAACGGCAAGCATGATGATAAAATCATCGCGATTCCGTTCGATGACCCGAATTATAACTGCTATCACAGCATTGACGAACTGCCGAAGCATATTTTTGAGGAAATGTCGCATTTTTTCCGTGTCTATAAGGAACTGGAAAACAAAACGACAGCCGTCAACGAGGTGGAAGATGCCGACAGTGCGAAAGAAATCATCTCTGAGGACATTGACAGATATATTGATAAATTCTGTAAATAAATTTTTTGTGAGGTAAAATGCAATGAGCGAAATGGAAACAAATGAAATTTTATTCAATCATAAGAATAATGTTGCCCCCCTCGGCCTGATTGTCATGGACAATGCCAAGGAACTCGGCAAAAAGATTGATGATTATCTTGTCAAGTGGGCAATCAAGGGCGGATTCCAGACGGATTCCTTTATTCTTGAAAGCGAATGCCCGCGTTTTGCATCCGGTGACGGAAAGGGCTTAATCAAGTCCACTGTAAGAGGCAAGGACTTGTTCATCATCACGGATATGGGAAATTACAGCTGTACTTATACGTATTTTGGCAAAGAAAATGCCATGTCTCCGGATGACCATTTTCAGGATTTGAAGCGTATCATTCAGGCGGCAGGCGGCAAGGCTCACCGAATCAACGTGATTATGCCGAATCTGTACGGCGGCCGTCAGCACCGGAGAAACTACAGAGAATCCCTTGACTGCGCTGTTGCCTTACAGGAACTCGAAAGAATGGGCGTTTCCAATATCGTTGCATTTGATGCACATGACCCCAGAGTGCAGAACGCTGTTCCGCTGATGGGCTTTGATAACGTAATTCCGTCCTATCAGGTGCTGAAAGCGATGTTCCATAATATCAAGGATTTCCATATCACAAAGGACAAGTTCATGGTAGTCAGCCCCGATGAAGGCGCACTCAACAGAAACATGTTCTATGTATCGGAACTGGGCGTTGACCTCGGCATGTTCTACAAGAGACGCGATTATTCCAGAATCGTCAACGGCAGAAACCCGATTGTCGCTCATGAATATCTGGGTAATTCTGTAGAGGGCAAGGATATTTTCATTGCGGATGATATTATTTCTTCCGGCCAGTCCGTTCTGGATATTGCTTATGAACTGAAAAAGCGCAATGCAAGAAGAATTTTCGCTTATGCGACATATTCCATCTTCACAAACGGTCTGGATGCGTTCGACAAGGCCTATGCAGATGGTTATATCAGCGGTGTATTCGGCACGAATCTGACCTATTGTCCGCCGGAGCTGCTCCAGCGTGAATGGTTCAATTCCGTGGATGTTTCCAAATATGTGGCTTATTTCATTGCTTCTATCAATCATGATGTATCTATCAGCACGGTGATTGACCCTCACGAAAAAGTTCAGCAGCTGCTTGAAAAATATAATTAAGAAATCCATTATCGGCCTGAATTCCGGAGCGTTCCGGAATTCAGGCTTTTTTATTTTGATTTCGCATCAGATTAGAAAAGCCGTACTGTTCAGAACAGCACGGCTTTCCGGAAAGGATGATTTTATGAATTGCCGCC
>JAFUWP010000248.1 GCA_017483405.1 Oscillospiraceae bacterium
CCGAAACTCCAGAACTCCCCGAACCCGAAACGGATATGCAGAAACGTATCGCCGAAATCAAAATGGCGAAAATCCGTCAGGCACTCGCGGCTACTCATACAGAAAATCAGCCGGAAGAAATTACTTCTTCCGATATGCCTGTACCTGCCGTACAGCCTTCTGAAGAAATCAGTTCCGTTCCTGAAGAACCGGACATCCCTACAGAAACAGAACCTTCTCCCGAACAGGCTTCTCAGACCAGAAAAGTTCGTATCAAGGCTGTTGCAGTTTCCGATACCGCCTCGATTCCCCGAAAAGAAACCGAAGAAATCAGCATGGTGACTGAAATTCCCGTTCCGGAGCGTCCTGCCCCTGAACCTGCTGTATTTCCGGAGGCCGTTTCCGAAGATGAGGCATCTTCCGAAGAAAAAATTCCTGAAAAGCCGGAAATCAAAAAGACAAAATCCGGCACATCCAAAAAGAAAAAGAAGAAAAATGCTCGTTCCGGAGCAAAAATGGGCGTTCTCATCGGTGCAGGATGCGCCGGTGCTATTATTGCGGCTTATTTCATCGGTGCGGTAAGCTATCAGGGAAAATTTCTCCCCCGTACTTATATCAACTCGCTTTCCGTTGCCGGCATGACAACCGAAGAAGCGCATAATGCACTGCTGGAAGAAAAAGAAGTCAAAGACTTAACTCTTATCACTCCGAAAGGTGAAAGCGTGGTATTCGCCGCACAGGATTTCAAGGCAGAATATACCATCCCTACCGGCGCGCTCAATGAAGCCGCTAACGAAGGTAATTTCAACTGGGTATCCAAATTATTCAAAAGCTCGGAATATGCTGTCAAGTATGACTATAACTATTCCGAAGAAGATTTGAAAAATCTCATCCAGAGCTATGACTGGGGCAGTGAAGTTTCCCAGAATGCCAAAATCGTCCGCGCCGATTCCGGCAAGTTTGAAATCCAGCCCGAAACCCTCGGCGATAAGTTCGATACCAATACGCTCCTGAACTATATCATCGAACAGCTGACCGCCGGTAAAAATACCGTCACAATGGAAGATTCCGGCTGTTATGAAAACTATCGCGCCAAAGTAAAAGCTACTGACCTCGAAGATGACCTCGAAGTCTATAACCGTTATGCAAACTGCAATATCACATTCGATTTTGAAGACAGAAAAAAACTCCTCGACAATGATACCATCATCAGCTGGCTTCTGACAAAAGAGGACGGCTCTTTCGTGACAACTTCCGGACATGATATTCCTCTGAATCAGGATGCTATCGCCGAATTTGTCGCAGAAATGGCTGACGAAACAGATACCTTCGGCAAAGACCATGAATTCTATGCCACGCTTGACGGCTGGATTACTGTACCATGGACGTATGCAAGCTGTTACGGATGGCAGATTGACCAGAAAGCAACTGTCAATCAGATTATTGATTTAATCAATGCCGGAGACCCCGTTGTTGTCGAACCTATCTATACAGCATGGGGTACAGGCTATACCAGAGCTACGGATGACATCGGCACAACTTATATCGAAGTCGATATTTCTGCCCAGCATTTCTGGTATTATCGCGATAATGAAGTCATCATGGATTATGATATTGTATCCGGTACGGAAACTAATGCCGAACGCCGTACTCCTCGCGGTATCTGTCAGATTGTCGGCCATGTCAAAGGCAAAACCCTCGGCACGTATGCCGTACAGGGCTATGAACAATGGGTTGACTTCTGGATGCCGTTCAACTATTACGGATGCGGTTTCCATGACCTTTCCCGCGGTTCTTACGGCGGCAGTGTCTATATGTATAACGGCTCACATGGCTGTCTGAATATGCGCTGGTCAGAAGCCCAGAATCTGTATAATAACATTGAAGATGGTCTTCCGGTTATCGTACACGACTAAATTATCATCCTCTCAAAATCAAGCAGAGTGTCTGACGGCACTCTGCTTTTGTGATTTCTCCACAAAAAAGATTATCAAATTTTGTTTATTATTTTCCGTAATTTTTTGATACTCATAACGTACTAACTAGTAAAACATTCCAAAAAGGAGGAATCGTTATGAGTCGTAATCCTTATCAGCCTGATGATTATTCCAGACTTTACAACAATCAGAATTCGCAAAATACATCTGATTATCAGAATCAGAATTTCAGTCATCATCCTTATGATGCTGAAAATCAGGCAAATCTGTATCGGCAGAATCAAAATTATCAACCATATTATCAGTCCCCGACTCCTGTTATCCGTCCCCCGAAGGAACAAAAACCGAAACAGCCGTTCAGCCCGATTCCGCTGTTACTGGTTGCCGGTGTCATCTTCCTGTTTATGGGCGGACTTATCGTTCTTACCAAAACATGGGGGATGCTCCCCGATGCCGCCAGAGCACTCGGCCTTCTTTCGGCGAGTCTGCTCGCCTTCGGTGCGAATGTCCTCGCGGAACGTGTTTTCCGGCTTCAGAAAACAGGGCTTGCCTTCTATATTCTGGGCTGTATCTTCCTGCCGCTGGCACTCGGCGGAATCGGTGTCTTTCATCTGTTCGGCGAATGGTTCTCCTTTGACGGCAATGGTGCGGCACTGCTCTGGATGGTGATATTCCTGAGTATTTCCGGTACGACCTATCTGGGACAGAAAAAATATCAGAATATTGTTCTGGTATGGTTTGCACTCTCCGGACTTTATGGCGCATGGGCTTCACTGAGCATATTCTTTTCCGCGCAGATTCTCGGAACGCTTTCACCAGCCGTTAAAACAGGTATATTCGGTATTCTGATGGTGATTTACAATGGCATCATGGCATGGCAGTGCGAACGCTATCTCCGGACGCATGAAGAAACTTCTCATATCACAAAAGTCATTCCGAGCCATTTATATATTATCAATCTGCTTACCTCCTGTTTTCTGATTTCGATTTCTATGGATTCCAAACTTTCCGCCGGAATTCTCTCTGCCATCATGGCGGTGCTGTTCTGTAATTACAGATTCATCGAAAAACAGACCCATGCCGGCATATTCGGTTCTGCTTTCTGCCTGATGACAGGGCTTTATCAGGTGAAAGCTCTGTTTCCGGATTCCAGTGAGACTTCTGTATTCTATTTCATGTTCGGCATGACTGCCGTCATCCTGATGAGTTTACAGCAGATTCCCAGACTCCGGACGGAATTCACTTCTACTTACAGCAAAGCCGGAATGATTATTTCCATTCCCGTCATCCTCTTTGCAGGTGCGGCCAATCTCGCAAAATATACCGGAATGACCATTCTGTTATATGCCCTTCTTCTGCTCGGCGCGTTCTGCTTCGTCAAGAGCAAAGCTGATAAAATCAGCAAAGATTCCCAATTTTTAGCCGTTTATGCAAGCCTTCTGTTCCTGATTTCGGAATCTGTTGTCCGCAATGACAGCAATCTGCTGTTATTGGAACTGGTGATTTCCGCCCTGTTCCTGCTGGTGCAGGCTTTTCTCCGGAAAAAAATCTGGATGCTGGTTATCGCCATTCTGACAAGTGCCGCTGTCATGCTTCTGAATCTGGAACATCCCGAAATCACGCTCTTATGGCTGGTTGCAGGCGGAATGCTCGGCGGTCTGATTTATGCTAACCGCAAATGGCGTTTTACTCTGGAAAATTGCTGTGCATGGGGATTCCTTGCCTTTCTGACTCCGGCGGTGCAAAGTACCCTCGCGCTTGTGATGGCCGATGATACTGCATGGATTCTGACATTTGCCATTTCCGGTCTTCTGTATCTGACGGAAACTTTCATCTTCTGGAAAGACTTACGCACCAATGTCACAAAACCCTATCTAGAAGCAGAAGCCCTTATTCTTTCGATTATCGCCTTTATCAGCTATCTTTCCGAAGAAACTTCCGCCGGATTCGGTTTCCTGCTGTGCGTTCTGTTACTGATATTCGCCGGCGGATACCTCCGGAAAACTGTCAACGCTATCGCCATTCCGCAGTTAATCATGGCATTTGCTGTTGTATCCAATCTCATCAATAAAGATGACCCTGTCATCATTCAGGTGACATTCTATCTGTTATTGTTAATCGTCTATGCCGCTATGGGCAGATTTCTCCTTCCCGATGGATTCAGCAACCGCGAAGACGGCAAAATGCAGATTGACTGGGCTTTGCTTGCCGGAATCCTCCCGATATTCGGCGCGGCTGTCAAGATTAACTGGTATCCTTCTATCCTGATTTCCCTGTTCTTAGCTGTCTATTCTCTGGCCTACATCGGCAGAGTGCAGAACAGATTCATCCCGACTTTGATGGCCTCCGCTTTCAGCTGTCTGACTATCTTCTTCCATAACGTCAATGACCCGTTTGAAATCTTCACCGCCCTGCATGAAAGTCAGATGAAAACTCCGCAGGTATTGTTATACGTCCTGCCGATTCATCTGTTTATCCTGTCACTGCTCTGGATTCTTCCCGAAAAAAATAAACCTGCCGTTCATAACGCAAGATTCGTGATGTACTGTATCACAATGTTCTGTCTGCTGGTTGTCAGCCTGAATTTCAAAAATGCTTCGGATGCGATTCTCCTGATGGTGTTCAGTTTCGCAATCCTGATGGGCAGTTTCAATGTCAAGAAACTCCGCTGGTTTACGCTCGGATTCGCGATTCTGTTCCTGACAACACTCCGGCTGACGTGGAAATTCTGGACTTCTCTGCACTGGGGCATCTATCTGTTCTTAGCCGGTCTGCTCCTGATTGGCATCGCCTCTTATACGGAATACAAAAACCGCTATTATGCAGAACATCCTGATGAACCTAAAAAGAAAATGAATTTCTTCAAAACATGGACATGGTAAGGCATCATGAAAAAGAAAAAAATCTTATTCGGAATTTTATCAGCATTATTCTTTATCGGGGTGATGTATCTGACTGAACAGATACTCCGCCCAGGCTATCTGATAAAAAGCCTGATTAAAGTTTCAGCTGTCGGGATGATTCTGCTGTCTTACTGCGGAATCTTCCGGCAAAAGCTGAAAGAAGCCATCTTCTTCCGGAAGATGAAACCTGCAAAGCATCTGTATTTCTTCATGATTGCCGTATTTCTGGTGATTGTCATCGGATTTCTTCTGTTGAGAAATCAGCTGGATTTGCAGGCTATCCGACAGAATCTCGTCTCGAAAGAACAGCTCACTAAACAGAACTGTCTGTTTGTATTCGCCTATATCGCGGTGATAAATTCCTTTCTGGAAGAAGCACTTTTCAGAGGCCTGCTGTGTCATCTCTTTGCAGAAACGCATCAGAAAGCCGGTATCCTGTTCAGTGCGCTTGCATTTTCGGCATATCATCTCGGCATTATTGATAACTGGCTGAATCCGGCTGTCCTGATATTCTGCATGATTGGCTTGTTCGGAGCTGGTATCTTTCTGCAATGGGTATGCAATCACTACGACAGCCTGAAAGCAAGCTGGCTGGTTCATGGCTGCGCGAATCTGGCGATTAATGCTATCGGCTTCATTCTGATATATTTTTACTGAAAACCAACAAATTCCCCTGTACTCACCGGAACACAGGGGAATTTTATGATTTATTATAATGGAGGTAGTTTTCTTATCGAACGCTGAGAAGTTCTCTCTTGAGCAGAATCAGGTCATAGATATTTACAACACCATCTTCATTCATATCAGCGGCTTCATAAGCAGTTTTGTCGAATTTCTGCGCACCGAGCAGATACTTCTGAAGTGCAACAACATCCAGAACATTCAGAGCACCGTCATTCACGACATTTCCTTTATAGGTATTCGGCAGAGGTTCGCTTTCTGTATCAGGTTCTGTTTCTGTCTCGGTTTCGGTTTCTGTTTCAGTAGGTACTTCTGCACCGTTCTTCGGAACGGCATACACACCGTAAACTTTCAAATCCTGTGCCGTTGCACTCATATAGAGATTATCTTCTTCTTCGAGTGTAACGTCTGTACCTTCAATTGCAGAAAGCAAATCTTCATAAGTAAAATATGCTAAGAACGGAGTATCTGTATCAGATGCGCTTACATAATTCCATGTTTCCTTTGCTTCATCCTGAAGTACGAGTGCCGGTTCGCCGGTTGTTTCATAAATCATGACAAAATCATAATTTTCATTGGCGTACTGTTTCCACTGACCCAGTGCGGAAGGTTTCCACGCTTCGAGGTCGAGTCCCTTTGCAGAACGGAACAGTTCCACCCATGTTTCATCCTTCGGCACTTTATCCCATGAGAATTCCGGAGAAACATATTCTTCATAAGCCGGAAGTGTCGGAGTAATGCCGTAAACGCCCATCATAGCTTCGATAACCGGTGCAGACTGCGTATACCATGTATTTGTTAATCTGTATACATAACCATGCGCTTCGCCGTTATTCACGGAAACTACATTGTTATCCCACAGAACGCACGGAATATCGGCATCCTTCGCCTTAGAAAGATAGGACTTCGCCCAGTTGACACGAGATTCGGTATTATCAAAATCAGAGGCACTGAATTCACCGATGATGATAGGTGTATTTTTCTCCGCAGAAATCTGTTTCATGTTGTTGAAGAATGTTGTCAGAGAATATTCATAATCCTCGCCCCAGCCACTCTTGCCAGGGAATTCGTGAACAGCCTTGTCATCCGTTGCCATCGTGAAATAATACGGCAGATAGGCATGTACAGAAAGTGCTACATTTCCGGCATTTGCAGGAATTTCAATATTCCTGATAGCTGTGGAATCAGAAGATGCACAATAACCAGGGAGCATCAGCAGTCTTTCCTGATTGGCAGACGACCCCTGACCTCTGACAGTATTCACGAAAACAGAATTCAGATTGTTGATATACTGCGTTGTATAGCCGTTATCGCCTGTACCGTTGCCCCATTCATTCACACTGGGATTTCCAGTCTGACGGGGTTCGTTCATGCCCTCGAAAATCAGATGCTGGTCATAATCCGCGAAGGTTTCGGAAACCTGTGTCCATATATCGCCGAGTTTCTTAGCGGCAACTGCATAGGTTTCATCGGTGAATACCTTTTCATTGATGAAATCTTCATGATGTACATTCAGAATGACAAACATATCCTGATTATAAGCATAATCGACAGTCTGCTTGACGTAATTCATCCAGCTTTCGTTGACAACATACATCTGACTGGATTCATCATATTCAAGATGTTCATACCAAGTTGTCGGGATTCTGACGGTATTGAAACCGCCGGCCTTAACAGTGTCGAATAATTCCTGAGTCGGTTCGGGATTGCCCCATTTTGTAACGAATTTTGAAGGAGCAGTTGTGCTTTTCAGGCCTGTAGTAGCGACATCGAGTGTGTTTCCGAGATTCCAGCCGATAGTCATCTGAGATGTGATGGCCTGCGCATTCTGGCCTGTCAGAGAAGCGGCTTTTGTTTCGATTGCAGTTTCGGGCAGAATGCCTAAACCGGTGACTGTCAGTGCAGCAACAGCAGCGATGGCGGCGAATCTGCTCATTTTATTATGATTCTTCATAGTGAATTCCCCCAAATTTGAAATTTTACCTCTTTATGAAAACGCATGTTTTCTGTTTGTGATTTCATTATATAATTAAAATGCCAAAATGTCAAGAGATTTTATGTAATTTTTGCACAAAATTTATGTAAATTTTTTATAAACAAAAACCAGAATGAATTAATTCATAATTTATACAAAAATAGTCCGGCAGTGCGCCGGACTGTTTTTGCTGTCATCTTCTTTTTCTCTGGATTCCCATGAAAACCACGAAGATTCCAAGCAGAATCGCTCCCAGACATAATCCGCACTGAGATGCTCTTGTCTTTGTCGTGTCAATCACATAATAAGTAATTACATCTTCCGCTATCTCTGTTCCCTCGAAATATTCAATCAGAAAATTGTGCATATCCGGCGAAACGGTCTGTAAACAGCCCACAAGTTCAACAGGAACAAGCGATGTATTTTCATCATCAGAGAAAAAAGCATCTGTAAGCTGTTCCATTTCCTGAATTTTTTCTTTTTTGCTGATTTCAGCTGAAATGATAATCTCATTTTCAGTCAGAAGTGCATACTCCTGTGATTTGAACGGCAAAGGAATCAGGCCATTCAGATACTGCTGTGTTTCGGCATAGTTTCCAAGCGAACAGTAACAGGTATAATCAACATAGCTGTCTCTCGGAAGTTCCTGATTATTTTCAAAAATCTCGTTCAGATTGACAGTATTTCCTGTAAAAATATATTCCGCATCATGCACCAGCAAGATACCGCCCATAATGCTCAGAAACAAGCCTAATATAATTGTAAAAACGGGTCGCATGTTTTTTTCTCCTGTATCGTAGTTTTTATAGTATTTTTTCAAGAAAGGCTTTTGCTTCGGTCAGAGAGGGAAATTTTTTCCAGCTTAAAGCGACAGTTTCCTGATTTTCCGGCTGAATATCCGGAATATGAATCGGATAGGTCTTCGCTCTGTAGGCACTCCGGATGCCGTTGACGGAATCTTCAAACGTGATGCAGAATTCCGGCGCGATTCCCAGTGCATCACAGGCCTTCGAGAAAATTTCCGGATGCGGCTTGCCATTCTGTACCATATCGCCTGTGATGACGGCATCGAAATATTGCAGCAATCCGGCTCTTTCGAGCTGTTTCCGGACGGTGACTTCTCTGGTGGAGCTTGCCAGTGCCAGTTTCACACCTTTTGCTTTCAGGAATTGCAGAATTTCTTCCGCACCTGCCTTGACAGGAAGATTCTGTTCAAGTGCTTCTTTGGTAAGTTTCCGTGCAGTATCCAGAAAATTCTGATAATCGAAATCTTTTCCGTAAGTCTTTTCAAAGAAAGCAATCGTACTGTCATGATTCAGGCCGATGCAAGCCATTTTTGCCCTCTGCACATCCACAAATCCGACAATTTCCGCGGCTTTATCCCACGTTTCGGAGCAGACACGCTCCGTATCCAGAAGAAGACCATCCATATCGAACAGCGCGCCCCGAATTTCCGCCGGACTGCCGAACGGGAAAATTCTTGTTCCAGGGAAATGCTTTTCATAGAGTTCAAACAGCACCCACTGAAACATATACGGAATCACCTGATGTGTGTGCAGAAGTTCTTCCCATTCAGGTTTAGTGACCCATTTTGCTTCGGCGACTTCTTCCGGCTGAAGTTTCAATTCCAGATTTTCGGAATCAATCTGAGCAATCCAGTAATCATCCCAGATATTATAGTTCCGGAATGAGAAAATCGGCTCTGTATCGGTAAAATTCAGATGCAAGCCGAGTTCTTCTTCGGCTTCGCGCGTGACGGCAGAGCGGCTGTCATCTCCGGACTGGGCGATTCCTCCGAGAGAAATATCCCACATATCCGGCCAGCTTGCCTTATTTTTCACACGTTTCTGCACCAGAAACCGCCCCTGCTTATCGAACAGCAACAGATGAATCACAAGAATAAATTCATCATCTTTTCTGGGCTTTCCTCTCTGGACAGTTCTGCCTGTCAGATTCCGGTGAATGTCATAAATATCCTGATATTCCGGCATTGTCAAAACCTCTTTTCTTAATTTTTTTAATTATAGAACTTTTTCGGCAAAAAGTCAAGCATTCCCAGTCATTCTATAAAAAATTCATAGTTTTTTCAGAAAATCTTATTGATTTCTGTTAAAATTCTGCTATAATAAATAGTAATATTTTATCTCAAAAGGGAGGAATTTTATATGGCAGACAATAATCTGACCGAACTGGTATTTATTCTCGACCGGAGCGGCTCTATGCACGGACTGGAAAAAGATACCATCGGCGGTTTCAACGGCATGATTGAAAAACAGAAAAAAGAAGAAGGCAAGGCCTTTGTTACGACAATTCTGTTCGATGACAAAATCGAAACGCTTCATGACCGTCTGGATTTACAGGAAATCAAGACACTGACTGATAAAGATTATACCGTCCGCGGAAGAACAGCACTTCTGGATGCAGTCGGCAGTACTATCAATCATATCAGCAATATTCATAAATATGCCCGTCCGGAAGATGTGCCGGCTCATACGATGTTCATCATCACAACGGACGGCATGGAAAATGCAAGCCGTGAATTCAATTATCAGAAAATCAAATCCATGATTGAAGAAAAAAAACAGCTCGGCTGGGAATTTGTCTTTATCGGCGCGAATATTGATGCCGTTACCGAAGGCGCAAAGCTTGGTATTTCGGCGGAACGCTCCGTTGATTATCTGGCTGACCGCGAAGGAACTGATGTTCTGTTTCAGGCAATGTCCGCCTCTGTTTCCGAAATGCGAAGCGGAAAGAAACTTTCCAACACATGGCGCAAATCTATTGATGCTGATAAGAAAAAACGCGGAAAATAACAGAATTCCCCGTCTGTCCGGACGGGAGATTTTTTTCAGAGTTTCAGTTTTTTCTGCACTTGTTTTTCGATAGATTCTGCCGGAAACTTTTCATGTTTCCAGTTCATCAGCAGAATCTGCATTTCATGTTTCTGATTATTGAGCGCATAAGTGATAAATTCATCAATATTTTTCTTTGTGACATAGCCTGTATTCAGCAGATTCTGAACGGCTTCGGAATCCCGACTGTCAATCAGCAGTTTCATAGCTTTCTTGATGTTTCTCTTGACATAATTCTGATAAAGCTCCTGTTCCGGATGATACTGCATCATGAAAAAAGCAAGAAAAAGCTTGTAATTTCCTTTCTTGATTTGCTGAAAATAGTCCTCTCTAAATTCAGGATGATTCAGGAATCTCAGTACTGTATTTTCATCTCTGTTACTTTCCCATTCTCCGAACGGCATGACAAATATCCCGTCAGAAAATTGTATATGCAGAATCACATCAGAGTCAAATGCTCTTTTCCACAGCCGTCTCACCTGCGGAAGCGTGACTTCTTTCAGAGCGCATTTTTCAAAAGCACCAATATCAATCCATAAATTGTCATTTGTTAAAATTTCCACTGTTTGCAGATTTTTGCATCCGCTGAATACGAAACTGTTCAGACAGGTCACTTTTTCAGGAATTTTTACCGAATCAAGGCTTTCACATCCTGAAAATGCACCGCCTCCAATGACTTCCAGACTGTCCGGAAATACAATTTCTTTCAGATTTTTACATCCCGAAAATGCCAGTCTTTCAATTTTTTGCAGAGTTTCCGGAAACTGAATCTTCTCCAGAGAAGAACAGTTTTTACAAAACTCCTGCGGGATTTCTGTCATATCAGACGGAAAAACTGCTTCTTTCAGATTTCTGCAATATTGCAGAACATGCCAGCTGAATTTTTTGGCACTGTCCGGAAAACGGATATATTCCAGATTGGAACATTCGGAAAAAGCGTACATCTCCACTTCTTTCAGACCATCCGGAATGACAATTTCTTTCATACCGCATCTCTGAAACGAACAGTAGCCGATTTTTTTGATTCCCTCCGGCAGAATGATTTTTTCAATATCAGAACATTTTTCAAAAGCAAATGCCCCGATTTCCGTGATGCCCTCCGGAACGGTCACAATTTTTTCGCCGTTTTCCGGAAGATATTTTTTCAGGATATGCTTTTCAGTTTCAAATGCCATAACTGCTCCTCCTTCAAAGCTTGAATTTTTTCTGCACCTGCTTTTCGACAGATTCTGCCGGAAACTTTTCATGTTTCCAGTTCATCAGCAGAATTTGCATTTCATGCTTCTGATTATCGAGCGCATAAGTAATAAATTCATCAATATTTTTCTTTGTGACATAGCCCGTATTCAGCAGATTCTGAATAGCTTCGGAATCCTGACTGTCAATCAGCAGTTTCATGATTTTCTTGATGCTTCTCCTGCCATAATTCTGATAGAATTCCAGTTCCGGATGATACTGCATCATGAAAGCCGCAAGCAGAAATTTATAACTGCTTTTTTTCATCGCCTGAAAGATTTCTTCTCTGGATTCCAGTCTGTCCATACCTGATGTATAAACAGAATTATCACAGAGAAACGCAAGAAGAAATTCTTCATCCTGATGATTTTTCCAATCATTTACAGCAAAACGGATGGTGAAGATTCCTTCCGGCAGGCGGAAATGCAGAATTGTTCCGTCCGGAAAGGCATAATCCCATATCTGACTGACATTCTGCGGAAGTGTAACTTCTTTCAGCAGAGTGTGATAAAAACAGGCATGTCCAATACTGGAAATTTTTTGCATCGGAATTCGATATCTTCCAGCTGACTGCACTGATAAAATGCACGAGTGCCGATACGGTTCACTTTTTCAGGGATTACTATCTTTCGGAAAGATGCACAGCCCGCGAAAGCCAAATCATAAATAGATTCTAATTTTTCAGGCATTTTGAATTCTTTCAGATTTTTACAGCCGGAAAATGCTGATTTTCCAATTCCAATGACAGAATCCGGAATGCTGACGGATTCTATTTTTTCGCATTCTCTCATAAATTCCTGCGGAACTGCTTTCATATCAGACAGCAGAATGGCTTCTTTCAGGCTGATGCATCCTGAAAGCGTGCTCCAGCTCAGAGAACAGCCCTTTTCCGGAAAGCGGATAGATTCCAGATTTTTGCAGTCTTTGAAAGCACCCTGTTCGATTTTCTTCACATTTTCCGGAATTGTGATTCTTCGGATACAGCTTCCGTTGAAACCCCAGTTATCGATTATTTTCAGGCTTTCCGGCAGAATGACTTCTTCCAGTTCACCGTCTTCAAAAAAAAATTCACCGAACGCATGTTCTCCGATTTTGGTAATCACCTCCGGAACAGTCACTGTTTTTTCGCCGTTTTCCGGAAGATATTTCTTCAGAACAGTTCCTTTGATTTCAAAACCCATGAAACTCCCTCCTGTGATAATATATCTATATACAAAAACAGCACAGCAGAAAACCGCTGTGCTGTAAATTCTTGTTATCTCAATCAGTCAACCAGCTTGATGATTGCCATTTCAGCAGCATCACCGCGGCGCGGGCCTGTCTTGATAATCTGTGTATAACCGCCCTTGCGGTCAGCATATTTCGGAGAAATCTCGTCAAACAGCTTCTTCGCAACAGCTTCCTTCGTTACATAAGAATACACCTGTCTTTTGCTGTGCAGGTCTGTATTCTTACCCAGTGTAATCATCTTTTCAGCTACGCTGCGAACTTCCTTTGCTCTTGTGACTGTGGTTTCTACCTGACCGTTTTCCAGCAGGAAAGTTACCATTGCTCTGAGCATAGCAGTTCTGTGTGCAGTCGTTCTGCCCAGTTTTCTTGTACCCGGCATTAGTATTCAACTCCTTTGCGAATATTAAATCATCTTGCGTTCTCTCAGTCTTCTTCGGAAGAAAGGTCAAATCCCAGAGACTGGAGTTTTTCCTTTACTTCATCAAAAGACTTCTTGCCGAGATTGCGCACTTTCATCATTTCTTCCTCGGACTTGTTAATCAAGTCATCTACCGTATTGATGCCGGCACGTTTCAGGCAATTGAAAGAACGTACCGACAAGTCAAGTTCCTCAATGGTCATCTCAAGGATTTTTTCCTTGCCCTTGTCGTCTTTCTCTACGAGAACTTCGGGAATGCAC
>JAFUWP010000249.1 GCA_017483405.1 Oscillospiraceae bacterium
CGCAGGGCTTCGATGACGGTCAGGCTTACTCTACCGCGCATGATATGGCTCTGCTCTGCGGTGCGGTTCTGCGTTGCTCCGTCCTGAATGAATGCCTTACCACTTGGCGGACATTCATCCTCAATGATACTGTTGAGCTGGTTAACGAAAATACCTTCACCAGAACTATGAAAACCTGTCGGGGACTGAAAGCATCCCATTCATCAGAATCCGGATATTGTCTGGCATCCGCATCGGAATCTGACGGCATGATTTGTATCGCAGTCATACTCGGCGCACCGGATGAGGATTCCCGATTCACACTCGCAAAAAAACTGCTCAGTTCCGGATTCAGTCAGTATCAGATAACCCTTCCGGCCTTTGCTGAAGAATTTCTCCGGCCGATGAAAATCCGGCACGGTACAGAATCCGCTGTTCTGCTGGAATTATCCTCTCTGCCTGCACTGGCAGTTCCGTCAGGCTCACAGCTGACTGCGGTGATGGTTCTGCCGGAATTCGTGCAAGCTCCTGTAAAATATCATCAGAAAGTCGGGAAAGTCTATTTTTATCAGGGGAAAACTCTGCTGTGTGAATGTTCTCTGCTGACTTCCGAGGCCGTTCCGGAAATCACAATGCAGTCGGCATGGAGCAAAGTTCTGCATTTTCTTTTTTCATAAACATCAAGAAGCGGACTGAACAGTCCGCTTCTCTGCAAAACATCCTTATAAAAAATATCTCTCTAAAAAAAACGCAAACGGTTTACTTTACGATATACTGGTCGATTTTAGCGAACAGTTCTTCGGCATCTTCGGTATGAGCGCGGAGTTCAATCGGATGGGTCAAATCCAGACTGTAGATACCCATGATGGACTTCGCATCCACGATGTAACGGCCGGAAACGAGGTCGATGTCGAAAGCAAATCTTGTGATAGTATTCACAAAGTTCTGCACATCCGCAAAGTTGCTTAACTGAATATTAGTTGTTGTCATAATATCCTACCTCCTAAAAAATGTTCTTGATGGGTTTCTTTCTCTTTTTTCCTTGTGTACAGCTTTTCCTGCTGTGACTATAGCATAGCACGAAATCGTGCAAATGTCAAGGGATTACGGGAAAATTCAGCGTTTCGACATAAGAGTTATGACTAACTGCGGAATTTTTTATACATGTTTCATATTCCTGCGGAATTCTTTCAGAAATGGCGCAGTTTAGTGCTTTCCGGTATAAAAATTCATATATCATCATCTTTGAGAAATTTATATGCCGGAACGTCAAGGACTCTTGCAATATCAAGCAGTGCATCAAGAGAAAGTGAACGGTCAATATTGGGAGCTTCTACCGATGCAAGATAGGATGTGTTTTTATCAATTTTTTCAGCAAGTTCTTCTTGAGTCATTCCTCTTAATTTGCGGTAATAATTAATTTTTAAGCCCATTCTCCTGTATATTTCTGCATATTCTAATTTCATTTTCTGCCTTCTTTCTAAAAAAATATCTTAAACTATTTTATCATTTTTTATTGACTTTATAAAGCAGATGTGATATAATTAGCATTATATAAAATACAATTTAAATTTTATGAAAGGAAATATTTATTATGAAATCAAACTTATCAGGAAAATATATGCCCGAATTCCGCAAATGGATGAAAGAATATCTCTATCTCTTTGAAAAAGCACAGGATATTCAGTATCTCCCCTACCCCGAACAGCTTAAACTGCTCCGGAATCAGCATCCGCTTATCCTTGACGAACTCGAAAAAAAGGGCATGTCCCTCTTTATGAGAGATATGCTCGATGGCTATATGCAGATTTTACTTAGTCAATGTGTTTAATTTTATCATTTTTCCTTGACAAGATAAATTGCAGATGATATAATAATTATAGTATATCTTAAATTTAACAGGAGGAAACCGAAATGAAAGCAAATTTATCTCCAAAACGACAAGCAGAATTCCAGAAATGGCTGAATGAATATCTCGCCATTTTTGAAGAAAATCAGAATATTTCTGCCCTTCCCTATCCCGAACAGATAAAACTCCTCCAAAACCGTCATCCGTTCATCCGCGCAGAACTCATCAAAAAAGGCATGTCCCCCGCTATGAGAGACATGCTCGATACTTACGTAGAAACTTTAATTAAGATTTGTCAATAATCTCCCCCGTCAGTCCGCCGTCCTGTACCCCCGTGATTCTTACATCAAATATCTGATTCCGGAAATTCTCTCCGGAATGCGCCGGAACGCGCACAACTGCATAGTTCTCCGCATGGCCGTTATGCCATTCCGGTGACTTCTGACGCTCAAATAATACCCGATGTACCCCGCCGATACAGGATTGCAGATATTCTTCCCGAAGCGCACCGGCAAGCTCCGACAGCTTATCCGCACGCGCTTTTTTTATTTTTTCCGGAATCTGCTCCGGCGATTTCGCCGCCGGCGTTCCCGAACGCGGTGAATATCGGAAAATATGTATCTCCGAAAACTTGATTTCTTTTACGAATTCCATCGTCTGCGCGAAATCTTCTTCCGATTCCGCCGGAAATCCCGTCATAATATCTGTCGTCACCGCACAGGCCGGAAATAATTCCCGTATCCGCGCGATTAATTCCGCATATTCCGCACAGGTATAGTGCCGGTGCATCGCTTTCAGAGTCCGGTCACATCCGCTCTGCACAGATATGTGAAAATGCGGACATAATTCCGGAATCGCACTCAGCTTTTTCAGTACCTCCGTTGTAAGTCCGTCCGGCTCTAATGAACCCAGTCTGACCTGCGATATGCCCGATTCTGCCGTTATCCTGACCGCATCCGCAATATCATAACCATCATACGCATAACAAGCCAGATTAATTCCGCAAAGCACAATTTCCCGATAGCCCTGACGGACAAGCCGTTCCGCCTCGTGCCGGATTTCTTCCGGATGGCGCGAACGGCATCTGCCGCGCGCATACGGAATAATACAATACGAACAGAACCGGTTGCATCCGTCCTGAATCTTCAGGAACGCTCTTGTATGTCCGGCATCACTGCCCTGCGGAAGGGACTCGAAATCCTCTCCGGAAACAAACTGCTCCACGGCCGAAATGCGGTGGGGATTCTGAAAATATCCCTCCAGCAGAGCCGGAATCTGCAATCTGTTTTTTGTGCCGGTGATGATGTCCGCTTCGGGGATGGCGGCGGCCTCCTGAGGGAAGGCCTGCACATAGCATCCGGTGAGGAGCAGAACGGCATCCGGCGCGGATTTGCGGAGTTTCCGGACGGCCTGCATCATGCGCCTGTCGCCGGAGGCGGTCACGGTGCAGGAATTGACAAGCAGAACGTCCGCCTGTTCCGGAAGGTCTGCGATTTCCCAGCCTTTCTGCATCAGCAGGGCGGCGATGCTGTCGGTTTCGGCGGCATTGACTTTACAGCCGAAGGTTTTCAGAAACACTTTCATGATAACATAAGTCCTTTATACAGATTTCAAGGATAATTATACCACGGAACGGGCGGGGTGTCAATATCTGTTCACAAAATGTTCATAATGCGGCGGCGAACCTGCTGAAACTGCCCTGTTTTTTCCGGTGAAAAACAGGGGGTTCGCCGGAGGGGATTTCAAAAAAATCTGAAAAAAGGCTTGACAAATTGTGCAAGATGTGCTATACTTGATAACAGAGCAGAGGATATGCCGGAGGGCTTTTGTGAAATCTGCATTTATTTTCCTCTTTCGGGGTTTGATTTTTATTGATTTTCAGAGTTGCAACTCACACGCCGCACGGCGGTTGAAACCTTCGGTATCGTGGCCTTCGTCCTCAAGCTCATCCAGTTGCAACTCACACGCCGCACGGCGGTTGAAACTTTTCTTTCATATAGCGGATTGTTCGCATTTTAGCCTTGTTGCAACTCACACGCCGCACGGCGGTTGAAACCCAGAGATAGTTCCACCGGCGGCTTTAAGCAAATAGTTGCAACTCACACGCCGCACGGCGGTTGAAACCACCTTTAATTATATATTTAGGCTCTTTCCACAAGTTGCAACTCACACGCCGCACGGCGGTTGAAACCCTTCAAATGTGGATACATATCTTAACATCTTGTTGCAACTCACGCGCCGCACGGCGGTTGAAACCATATTATAACAAGAATGAACTTTTTCATAACAAGTTGCAACCCACGCGCCGCACGGCGGTTGAAACTAGAGATTGAATCCATTAGGCATTACTTCAAAGTTGCAACTCACACGCCAAAGGGCGGTTGAAAAAACAAAAAACCCCTCTGATTTCTCAGAGGGGTTTTGTTTGCCCTGTCAGTTCAGTTTTCTTTCAGATGCCCGAACTCCTGCACGAATTTCTCCAGCGCAGGGAGCGAAACATCATAGACTTTCTGCATGGTTTCTTCCGAATCCATTGTTTTCTTGACCTTCCGGATGCCGATATAAATATCATCATCAAAAGGCTCATCCCATTCCAGACGCTCCGCAAAAGCGGTATCCTTTAGCATGAAACGAACGCCTTCGGTTTCCTGATAGTCACTGAAATACTGTTCCAAATCATCAAGATTATTATCCGGAACGATGAATTCATCCGCGCCGTCATCGGAAATGACGAGCACGGCTTCGCCAATCTGAAACTCGGCGAAAAGCTTTGTCTGGTCGCCGGTATAGCCGTCACGTTCGGCGGTTTCGGCGGATGCCGGAATGTAATACACATCCACGGCGACTTCACCGTCGCCATTGACATCATCGAGATACGTCTCGAATAATTCCTCGATTCCGGCGGAGCAGGCGGCATTGAACAAGTCGTTGTCGGAGAGTAATAAAATAATCATATCGGGTTTGACGGCGGTCACGACCTGCCATGTCAGGAATCCGAACGTAAACAGGAAAAATCCTGCGAAACCGAGCCACCATTTATTATGATAGATAAAATTGGAGACTTTTTCGCCGAAGGTATATTTTTTTTCTTCCTGATGTTCTTCATAGATAGTATCGCTTTCTGCGATAACGCCTTGTTTGAGCTTTAATAATTCTTTTTTATCTTCTTTGAGCTGTTCTTCATGTTCCAGTCGTTCCTGTTCCTGCTGAATGCGTTCCTGTTCGATGCGTTTTTCTTCGAGTTCGCGTTGTTTCTGTTCCATTTCGCGGATGACTTCGAGTGTATTTTTTTCTTTTTTCTGATTATCTTCCATACATCACACACCCTTAAAATTTTAATGACAAAAGGACGGATTTCCACGGAAAACCGTCCTTTTTTGATTCTATGCTTACTTAATTTTTTGCCGGAGATATTTTCTGTTCTTTTGCAATATCATCAATAAGCTGACTTAATGGTCTGACATAATCCCTGATTCTGGCATCATTTTTAGCCTTGTTATAGATAGGGCTGTCATCCATCAAATAAAAAATCTGACTTTGCTGACCAAGTGTGATAATTTTGTCATTGCTTAAATCCTTATCATAAGTTATCAGATGCCAAATTTCTTTTATTTTATGTTCTGAGAGGACTTTACTATCAGCTGCTGAGACTTGTTTCCATCTTTCACGCAAAGTACGTTTGCAGGAAATACCGATAATCTGGCCATCTGTACATTGAAACCAATTATCAACTTCTAAATCAGTTTCAAAATGGTCAGGCTTTTCGTGAGATTGAAAGCCATAGTAATTAAATAAAAAAAGTAACTACATCTTCCAAGCTATTTCCTGCTCTGCTTTTTCGTTTCTGACCTGCCCTGCGTTCAAATTCCTGTACGAAAGCAGTCAGGATAGTATTATCTTCTATTTCGTTTCTTGGATATGCAAGTGCCTGCAAGTTAGCTCTGAGCTTTGTAAATTCTCTAATTATTTCGCAGCGTTCAACATTCAGGCAGCCATAAACGCCCATATTATCCCATGTTGACAGAACAGCATCAACATGAGTACGGCCTAGGCTTTTCAGAATATTTTCAGCAGTAGTGCGGCAAAATTCTATATCATCAGACGGAATATTGCTGATAGCATAATTGGTCGGCATGACGATATACTCAATTGTAACAAGAAATACGACATAATCCTGCAAAGTCTGAATTTCTTTATTTAAAAACGCAGTAAAATTCTCTCTTAAAATTCTTGCTTTAGAATTTGGTTTTGCTGAGGCAAGAATTTTATCGGCAGTTATTTTCAGACATACTGTTAATTTATCGGAATCATTCAAAGGCTGACTGAGAATTTCTTTTGTTTCGGTGATAATATTCTGCAATAATTTATTATCTTTTCCCACTGCGCCATATTTATTTGCATTAAGCAAATTTCTCGCAAACCAGTAGGTGTTTCTCCACGGACTGTAATAAACAGTATTTTTCATGCTGTTATTATCAGGCATTTCGACAGCCCTCTTTTCCGTTTATTCTTGCTTTTGCCAGTTCGCAGTATGCCTGCGACCGTTCAATCATAACAAATTTTCTTCCGAATTTCATAGCTGAAACTGCTGTCGTACCAGAACCGCAAAACGGTTCGAGAATAATTTCACCGGTTGTACTCTATACAATTCTGTCAATCAATTCTTCGGGGAAAGGCGCAGGATGCGGATTTTTCAGTTCCTGCGTAATTTCCCAGACATCAGTGAATTTATTAGCCCCTTTTGCAAGTTTAAAAGGTTTCCGGCAAATCAGATATATCTGCTCCGTAGTAGGCAAAAAATATCCCGAATTAAAATTAATTGCGCCGCTTCGTTTCCATGTAATAATTTGCCGTAGCGGAAAATCTCTGACGATTTCGCCTCTGTCCTGCATCAGACCATTTTGGACACGATTTTTATTATTATAAAAAATAGCTCCGTCCTCTTTCAGAATTCTCAGCATTTCAGCAACGCATTCTTTTTGCCAGCTAACATACTGTCCATAAGGCATATTATCATTATATTGATGATAACCGTCTTTGATTGCTGCATTTTTCCATTTGCCGCAGTTCGTATTTTTTTTTCAGCCCGTTTCCTGTAGAATTAAGCAAATTATAAGGCGGAGATGTAATAATAACATCAATGCACTTATCCGGCATTGCTTTCATCACCTGCAAACAATCACCATGTATGATATGATTCAAAGCAGTTTCTAATTTAAAATCATAATTAAAATCAATAATATCTGCCATATTACCTCCTGACAGCATGTTGCTTTTAATCATCCGTATTTTGAGAGGTATCTTTTGAAGCAACCGGTTTCATGGTCGGGAACAACAGCACATCACGGATAGAGGGGCTGTCAGTCAGGAGCATGACAAGTCTGTCCACGCCGAAACCGAGTCCGCCTGTCGGAGGAAGGCCATATTCCAGCGCGGTAACATAATCTTCATCGACCTGACAATTCATATTGCCCTGTGCTCTCTTGGCGGCCACCTGACGCTCGAAGCGTTCTTTCTGGTCGATGGGGTCATTCAGTTCGGAGAAGGCATTACCCATTTCACGGGCATACATGAAATATTCAAATCTTTCTGTAAATGCAGGGTCAGAAGGCTTTCTCTTAGCCAGCGGAGAATTTTCCACCGGATAATCATAGATGATAGTCGGCTGAATCAGCTTATCTTCCACGAACGCTTCAAAGAATGCAATTAACACATGACCTTTGGTTGCTGTCTTGCCTTCTTCGACTTCGACATGATGGGCTTCTGCACAGGCTCTTGCCTCTTCGTCAGATTTCCAGTCATGATAATCAACACCGGCATATTTCTTGACAGCTTCAATCATGGTCAGACGTTCCCACGGCTTGCCAATGGCGATTTCTGTCCCCTGATAAGTTACTGTATCTGTTCCGCAGACGTTGAGCGTAATCGTTCTGTACATGTTTTCGATTAAATCCATCATGCCGATATAATCCGTATAAGCCTGATACATCTCGACAGATGTGAATTCCGGATTGTGAGAAGGGTCCATGCCCTCATTACGGAAAATTCTGCCGACTTCATAAACTTTATCAAATCCGCCGACGATTAATCTTTTCAGATTCAGTTCTGTTTCAATTCTCAGATACATATCCATGTTCAGCGTGTTGTGATGCGTGACAAACGGCTTCGCAGATGCCCCGATTTCAATCGGCAACAGAACCGGCGTATCTACTTCCACATAACCCAGATTATCCAGATAAGCTCTGATTTCACGCATAATCTGACTGCGCTTTACAAACGTATCCTTTACCTGCGGATTGCAGATTAAATCAAGATAACGCTGACGGTATCTGGTATCTTGGTCTTTCAGACCGTGCCACTTCTCCGGCAAAGGCAGCAGAGATTTCGATAATAATGTCACTTTCTTCGCATGAACAGAGATTTCTCCCTTCTTCGTACGGAAAACAAAGCCTTCAATCCCGATAATATCACCAATATCCCACTTCTTGAATGCATCAAAAGCTTCTTTTCCTAAGTCATTCATGCTGACATAAACCTGCATTCTGTCCGTATGGTCGCGGATGTCCAGAAAATGTGCCTTGCCCATCTTCCGCCAGCTCATGATACGTCCGGCAACATGCAGTACTTCTTCCTTGATTTTGTCCAGTCCGGCCTGAATCTGTTCTTCATCACCGTTTGCAGAATCCAGAACAGCCTTTTCCTTTTCTTCATACTGCTGACGAAGTTCCGCATTCTTCACCGATACCGGATAGCTCGTCAGGGTAAACGGGTCAAATCCTTCTGCCTTCATGGCATTGAGCTTATCTAATCTGATTTGTCTGTAATCAGTCGTATCTACAATTTCCTGAGAGTTGATTTCTTCCTGCATTAGTTCACGCTTCTTTCTGAATTTCTCTTGCAATATCAAGCACTTCGTATTCGATTTCACCAGCCGGTGCTTCTACGATGAAAATATCACCGATTTTCTTTTTCATTGCGGCTTTTCCGATAGGAGATTCATCGGAAATTTTATGTTCCAAGAAGTTGGCTTCGTTTGTGCCGACAATCTTCCACTGTTCGGATTTTTCCGTACCGATTTTGCGGATGGTGATGGCCGCGCCGATGTCGATTTCTTCGAGGTCTTCGCCGGTATCTTCGACAATTTCGGCATTATCGAGGATATACTGGGTTTCGGCGATTTTGGCTTCGAGCATGGCCTGTTCGTTTTTGGCTTCGTCATATTCGGCATTTTCGGACAAGTCACCATAGGAGCGGGCTTCTTTGAGTTTCTGGGCGACATCGACACGCTCCACATTGATTAAGTGGTCGAGCTGACGTTTGAGGCTTTCGTAGCCTTCGCGGGACATTCTTCTTTTCTTTTCCATTGAAAAAACTCCTTTCAGAATTCAGAATGATGAAAAATCAGGGCAGAGCCCTGTTGAATTTCTGTATCTTTAATATTATAGTATATTTTCGGCAGAATGTCAAGAGTCTTTTGGCGGAAAAGTAAAATTCAGGCGAGAAAAATCCCCCTGACGGCATCAGGGGGATTTTTATTTTTTCAACCGCCGTGCGGCGTACGAGTTGCAACAATCTGGTGAAAGCCAATCCGAAAGCAGACAAAGTTTCAACCGCCGTGCGGCGTACGAGTTGCAA
>JAFUWP010000250.1 GCA_017483405.1 Oscillospiraceae bacterium
ACAAGAAAAAAATTAGAAAAATTTCTCAAAGAAAGGGGCTTTTCGTATGAACGGAAAAGATTTGCTGAACTCCATGACGGAGATTAATCAAGAGTATATCGCCGAAGCTGAATTTCCGGAAATCCGGATGCATCAGAACAAGCACAGAAACATCATCCGGACGGTTTCGGCGGTGATTGCCGTTGCCGTCATGAGCGTGACTGCCGGCGCAGTTTCGGAAGTCTTCACGCATCGGGAGACTGTCGAAAGCTTTCTGTCCGGCGATTCCAGAGAGAAACTCGAAGAACAGGAGCTTGTCTCGAATTATATTACTGAAAATGAACATTTCCGCATGACAATGGAAACGATGCTCAATGACGGCTTTCAGCTGTATATGATTGCTACGCTTGAACCGCTTGACGAAGATGCACAGAATTTTCTGGAATCATATAGTTCTTTCGGGGTGGATTCTGAATTTCATGATACGGATACCGGAGAATTATTGGAACGTCATGGCAGTGCCGGATTTCACACCCAAAACGGCAAAAATCTGATGGAGTTTAAATTCGGATTTGAAAATCTGCAAAGTCAGTCCGCAGAAATGACATTTTCCCTGCGTGAAAGAGATTATCCGGAACAGTCGTATCTGATGGAAGGTTTAACCGTTCCGGTAGATTTTACATCGAATCTGGACGTACTCGAATTTCAGAACGAAAACGGCGAAAGCGTCTGGCTGTCACCGTTTGAAATGTATTCCCATACACAGGACTGCATGACCACGCCAATCCACAGAATTTATCTTGTGAAAAACAACGGATTCAGGACGGAAATTGATGATGATTTTGAACTTTCCGGACTTTCTACAACTGGTGGTTCAAGCGCACTGCACGGAGACATCGCAGGAGAACCCTATTCTTACGCGACCTTTGACAAAATTATCAACATTGCAGATTATAAAGCAATCGAATTCAAAGATAGGAATACAAATGAAGTCATCACGTATACTCTCAAAGCAGAATAAATTCCCGAATCCGCAGGTTATCCATAACTTGCGGATTTTTTTGCTGTATCTGCTGAATTTTGTACGATTTGCAGAAAATCCTGTCAGCCGTTGACAACTCCTGTCGGATATGTTAAAATAATTTTAGCAAATATTATCACTACAGGAGAAAAAATTATGTCTACACTCAAAGAAACAAAAATCGGCCAGACCGTCCGCGTGAAGGCCGTCAGCGGTGAAGGCGCGCTCCGACAGCATTTTCTTGATATGGGTATCATCCCCGATACGGAAATCACTGTCGTCAAGTACGCGCCGATGGGCGACCCCATCGAGCTTCGTCTGCATGGCTATGAACTCACCCTCCGCCTCGCCGATGCCGAACAGATTGAAGTCTGTCCTGCGGAAGAATCCAAAAAAACTGTCCGTAAAAAATCCGGAAAGATAACCCCTCACCCAGGGCTGGGCGAAGGCGGAAAATTCCATCCGAAAGGGAGCGGAACGCCCCTCCCCGAAGGCACAAAAATCAAATTCGCGCTTGTCGGGAATCAGAACAGCGGAAAAACCACGCTTTTCAACCGGCTGACCGGCTCGAAACAGCATGTCGGAAACTTCCCTGGGGTCACTGTTGACCGCAAGGACGGTGCGATTAAAGACCATCCGGATACGGTTATCACGGACTTACCTGGAATTTATTCGATGTCGCCCTACAGCAGTGAGGAAATCGTTTCCCGAAATTTCGTTCTGCATGAAAAGCCTCACGCGATTATCAACATTGTCGATGTCACGAACATCGAGAGGAATCTCTATCTGACCATGCAGTTATTAGAAATGCAGATTCCGGTCGTTGTCGCCCTCAACATGATGGATGAAC
>JAFUWP010000251.1 GCA_017483405.1 Oscillospiraceae bacterium
CGTTTCCGCCGAGTGTGGATTCTCTCGTACCGATGCCGAGAAATAAAGCATACACCATTTCGCGGTTATCCTGACCGAGACGGACGGAAATCAAATCCCAGTGTTCATCAATTTCCTTAAAGAGGGCATATTTGACCTCCTGAACGCTCATAGCATGATTGATAGCTCTGATTTCGGCAGTAGAAGCATCGGCAGGGGTATTTCTTTCACCGTAATTGAACGGATTTCCGACACCTTCGGCCTGTACATCTCTTGATGCATCATGAGCGATTTCGGAGCTGTCTGCAAAAACAGGCAGTGTCTGCATTGCAAACACTGCACTCAGCAGAACAGCAGAAAGTCTTACGGCAAGTTTTTTTCTGATGTTCATAAAAAATTCTCCTTTTTGATTTTGATTTATACATGATAAGTTCTGTTTCCGAGCAGACGCTGTTCAAATTCATCATGAGGCAGAGGCCTGTCAAACAGAAAGCCCTGTGCCATATTGCATTGAATTTTTCTTAAGAAATTCGCCTGTTCTTTTGTTTCGACACCTTCGGAAATAATTTCAAGCTGTAAATCCTGAACCATCTGAACGATGTTCTGAATCACGATTTTATCGCTTGTGCAGTCCGGAACGGCGGCGGCAATTTTATCCACAAAGGACTTATCGAGCTTGATGACATCCATGTGAAATTCACGGAGCATATTCAGTGAAGAAAATCCCGTGCCGAAATCATCTATAGAAGTACAAATTCCATAATCGCGCATTTTCTGTAAGAAATCGAGCATCGCATCATGATTGGATGTTCCGGACATTTCGGTCAGTTCAATTTCGATATACCGGCTTTCGATTTCGTATTTCTGCATGACTGCGAGGATTTCATCTGAAAGGCGGGGATTCCGCAGATGTTGCTGAGAGAAATTCACCGAAACGCGGACAGGTTCAATTCCCATATCCAGCCAGCGGCGCAAATCGGAGCAGGCTTTCTCAAATATGTAGAAATCCAGATTACAGATAGTGCCTTCCCGTTCCAGAACCGGAACGAAATCCATCGGCGGAACGAGTTTCCCTTCATGAAACCAACGGGCAAGGGCTTCACATCCGCAGAGTTCCTGCGTTTCGAGTGAGACTTTCGGCTGATAGTAAACCAGAAATTCACCATCGGCGAGAACTTTCGGAAACAGCTGGGAAACCTGTTTTTCATGCATGATTTTGCCCATCATGTAGGGCGCATACCAGAGCTGGTCGATGCCTTTTCTGGAATGTTTGACTTCATTCAGGGCAACGGTAGCCAAATCCATGACGTTGCCGATGTTATCATCAGGCATAATCTGATAGATGCCGATATTGGCAGAAATGCGATGTGTCCGCTGATTGCCTTCATAATCGACAGTGATGGGGATTTCCTGAAGAAATTTCAGGAACATTGCGGTTCTTTCTTTTCTGATAAGCACGAAGAAATTATCTCCCCCAGGACGGGAAATCTGTTCCCCGGGGAGCAGAAAGCCTTGCAGGGTATGACAATATCGGATTAAGATTTCATCGCCTTTTGCCTGTCCGACATTCCGGTTGATGTATTTGAAATTTTTCAGATTCATGAACAAGGCATTATAATCGGCAAGTTCCTTTTTTTCGGCCAGTTCCAGACCGTATACGACCATACCGCGGGTATTCAGCGCACTGGTCATGAAATCGCAGGTGCTTGCCTTGACAAGAAGCTGACCCATTCGGGCGCGTCCGAACAGAATAAAGAGATTTTCCAATACGAAATGGATTTCTTTTTTCTCCTGTTCCGACCAGTCATAGCCTCTCACGGGGGCGGTATTCATGGTACAGTGTCCTTCTTCGGCGGTGACGAATTCCACGCTCCAGATTTTATGAAAATCATAATCGGCTCTGTAGATTTCCGAGCTGACATGTTTTCCTTCCGGCGCAAGCGTATTGCGTGGTGCATCCATATGAACAGACAGATAACCGAGGTGCAGTTCCTTTGCGAATTCTTCGATAGCTCTGCTGATAGCTTTGCTTAATGTTTCCGGTGATTTGTAATAGCCGTTGACCGCATGAATAAAACGGGAATAACTTTCACGGCAGATACTTTGATTTTCGGATTCCTGATAATTCTTTTCGTTCAAACTGCATACCCCCAAGATGATGCTCATAAAATCATAGATAATTCTGGTTTCTGTTTTTTCTA
>JAFUWP010000252.1 GCA_017483405.1 Oscillospiraceae bacterium
GCGTCCGCACCTCACCGGCGGAAGTGTCCGCTATATGCAGACTCATAAACCGCCTTACAGATTCGTTTACCCTGGCAGAGTCTACAGAAATGAAACTACTGATGCCCGTCATGAAAGAGCGTTCTTCCAGTATGAAGCCCTGATTGTAGATAAAAATATTGACTTTGCATCCGGCAAAATCATGCTCCAGAGCGTATTATCCAAAGTATTCGGCAGGGAAGTGCCTGTCAGAATGCGTATCGGATTCTTCCCGTTCGTAGAACCCGGGTTTGAAATCGATATGGGCTGTCTGGTCTGCGGCGGTAAGGGATGCAGTGTTTGTAAGAATGTCGGCTGGATTGAAATCATGCCTGGTGGTACACCTCATCCGAACGTGCTCCGCGCAGCCGGCCTGAATCCTGATGAATTTACAGGTTTCTATGTCAATATCGGGCTTGACCGTCTTGTTATGATGCGCTACGGCGTGGATGATGTGCGTCTGTTCCATAGTGCTGACCTGAGATTCTTACAGCAGTTTAAATAACAGGAGGAAGAAAGTCATGAAGTTATCTTTAAATTGGATTAAAGATTATGTAGCCATTCCGGATGTTATGGATTTGAAAAAGCTCGCTTATGATTTGACCATGTCTACCGTTGAGGTCGAAGATGTCAAGCCTCTGGCCGAAAGCTTTGATAAATTAATTGTCGGAATCATTCAGGAAGTTCTGCCGCATCCGAATGCTGATAAACTCCGTATCTGCAAGACAGACATCGGCGGCGAAATCAAGGACATTGTCTGCGGCGGATGCAATCTCAAAGAGGGTATGAAAGTCGCTGTTGCCTGCCCTGGTGCAGTTGTCCGCTGGCACGGCGAAGGCGAACCCGTTGTCATCAAGAATGCAAAGCTCCGCGGTGTCGAGAGCTTCGGCATGATTTGTGCATCTTCCGAAATCGGCCTTGCTGACCTGTTTCCGGCTAAGGAAGAAGCTGAAATCACTGACCTGTCAGCATTCGATGTGCCTGCCGGAGCATCTCTGGCAGATGCCCTCGACCTGAATGATATTATCCTCGAAATCGATAATAAATCCATGACGAACCGTCCGGATTTATGGGGACATTACGGCATCGCCCGCGAAATCGCGGCTCTGTACAGTCTGCCCCTGAAGGAAATCAAGAAATTTGATGCCTCCGGACTTCCGGAAATGAAAGTCGATGTACAGGATTCCGAAAGATGCCCCAGATATATCGGCGCAGAAATCGAAAATCTGTTCGTGAAGGCATCGCCCTATCAGATGCAGAACCGTATCTGGAAGGTCGGTATGCGCCCGATTAACGCGCTTGTCGATATTACCAACTATGTCATGCTGGCAACCGGTCAGCCGACTCATGCTTTTGATGCTGACCATATCAAAGGAAATATCGTGGTTCGCAGAGCGGCCGAAAATGAAGAATTACTGCTCCTGAACGATAAGAAATTAAATCTGACTGCGGATGATTTGGTTATCGCCGATACAGAAAGTGCTGTCGGATTAGCCGGCGTTATGGGCGGTTCTAAGGATTCCGTTCTGCCGGAAACGAATAAAGTCATTCTGGAAGTCGCTAACTTCAATGCCGCAGGCATCAGAAGAACCGCGCTCAGATACGAAAACAGAACCGAAGCATCCGCAAGATATGAAAAGGCTGTTGACCCTGAACGCTGTGACCAAGCTCTTTCTATGGCGATGGAATTATTCAAGGAAATCTATCCGGAAATGGAGGTCAAGGCCTTTTCCGATACCTATCCGGAAAAACTCGTGCAGAAGGAAATTGATGTGCCTGTCAGCTGGCTGGAACATCGTCTCGGTAAGGAATTCACACAGGATACACTGACGAATCTGCTCGGCAGACTGGGCTTTACAGTAGCCTTCGATGGCGATAACATGCATGTTATCGTACCGACATGGCGTTCGACCGGCGATATTTCCATTAAAGATGATATTATGGAAGAAGTCGCCCGTATGTATGGCTATGAAAATTTTGACGGCGAAAAGATTACGACTTCCTTCACCGGCGCAATCAATCAGCTTGATATTGATTTGGAACGCAAAATCAAGGAATATCTCTCTTTCAGATGCGGTATGCAGGAAGTATTCACCTATCCGTGGATGGAAGACAACTATGTCAATGCTGTGCTCCAGAATACAGAAGGTATGCTCGCGATTTCGACACCGCCTTCCCCGACAGAACGCTTTATCCGTTCTTCACTTCTGCCGAATCTGGTCAAGGCTGTTGCTGAAAATCTGCGTTATTACAGTGAATTCTCGATTTTCGAGGGCGCAAGAGTTTTCTTCGACAGAAATTATGTTTCCAATTATGATGAAACGGAAAAGCTCCCCGAACAGAGAAAGCATATCGGCGGTGCGTTCACTGGTGATTATAAGAATGTTTCCGTTCTGTTCCGTCAGGCAAAGGGCGTACTCGAAAACATGGCGAGATATACGCACATGGAAGCCCTGAGCTTTAAACAGGAATCCAAGCCCGTCTGGTCTGATGATGTTGTATGGCTGAATATTTTCCGCGGTGATGTGAAAGTCGGCGATTTCGCCCTTCTGTCCAAGAAAGCCGCTCTGGAATGCGGTATCAAGAATAATGCAGTTCTGCTGTTTGAGATAGATACCGAACTGCTGAAGCCGTTCACATCCAGAACGAATGAATTCACGCATCTGCCGGAATATCC